>JACRUB010000216.1 GCA_014305015.1 Vulcanimicrobiota bacterium
GGCTGAGCGCGAAATCTGGGATTTGTTCGGGATCACGTTTTCCGGCCATCCGGATTTGCGCCGCATTCAAATGCCGCAAGAGTGGGAGGGGCATCCGCTTCGCAAGGATTATCCGCTGCGTGGACCCGCGCGCGAGAAATCGCCGCGTCCGGAGTTCGCACTCAAAAGCAACGTCGTGTCCGGAACGCCGCCGGCGGGCCGCACTGCCGAAGCGTTGCAAGAACAAATCGCTAAAGCGCGTGGCCAAGCATGAGTTCCGTTAGCTCCATTCCGCTGAGCGCCGACGTCGTTTCGCAAGACGGCAACGCCATGGTCCTCTCGATGGGTCCCCAGCATCCGTCCACCCATGGCGTACTGCAAATAATGCTTGAAATTGAGGGTGAGAGCGTCACCAAGGCCGAGCCCGAAATCGGCTATCTGCATACGGGCATCGAGAAAAACCTTGAAAATCTCTTTTGGACGCAAGGGCAGACCAACGTTGAACGCATGGATTATCTTGCGCCGGAATCAAATGCACTCTGCTACATTCTCGCGGTAGAAAAATTGCTCGGCATCTCGGAGAAGATTCCGGAACGTGCCGTTCACATTCGCGTGCTCACTGCTGAGTTGACGCGCATTGCCTCACACATGGTGTGGCTTGGTACACACGGCATCGATCTCGGCGCGCTTTCAATTTTCTTCTACTGTTTTGATATTCGCGAAAATATTCTGGACATGGGCGAGCAGACGGGCGGCGCGCGCATGCACCCGAACTACCTGCGCATCGGTGGCGTCAACGGCGATCTGCCCAAAGGTTTCATGGAGCTCCTCGATGCGTTCATCGCGAAGGTTCCCGGCCGCATGCGCGAGTTGCGCGGACTGTTGCAAAAAAACCCGATCTTCCAAGACCGCACGATCGACGTCGGCATTATTTCACCGGAAGAAGCGGTGCAGTGGAGTCTAACGGGTCCGCCGCTGCGCGCGAGCGGCATTGCCTACGACGTACGTAAGGCTTTTCCATATAGCGGATACGAGCAGTACGATTTCGAGGTGCCGACGAGACTTGAAGGCGATGCCTACGCGCGCTTTCTCGTGCGTCTCGATGAGATCGATCAGTCGCTTCGGATCATTCAACAGGTTCGTAAGAAATTAGACGCGCCCGGCCCGGTGATGATCGACGATTCGAAAGTTGCGGCGCCACCCAAAGAAACGATTGCGATTTCAATGGAGGCGCTGATCCATCACTTCAAAATCGTGAGCGAAGGCTTCCGCGTACCACCGGGCGACGTCTATCAGGCGGTCGAAGGTCCGCGCGGCGAGCTCGGCTACTACATCGTTTCAAACGGAAACAACAAGCCCTACCGCGTTCGCACCCGCCCACCCTCGATGTACAACCTGCAAGCGCTCAAAGGCATGGCGCCCGGCAACTTGATTGCAGATTTAGTGGTGATGATCGGCTCGCTCGATCCGGTTTTCGGTGAGGTCGACCGATGACGATGACACCCGACCGGCTCGAAGTCTTCGAAGAGATTCGCGAACGTTTGCGTCCGGAGTGCGAGCGTTTGATCGCCCTCTATCCGGATACGCGCTCTGCGCTGATTCCGATGATGCACTTGTTTCAAGCCGAAGAAGGGTACGCGTCGCAAGAAGCGATGCGCGCAATTGCCGGGCATCTCAATGTAACGACCGCGACCGTCGAATCGACGATCTCGTTTTACACGCTATTTTTCCGCAAGCGCGTCGGCAAATACATGCTGCAAGTCTGCCGGAATCTTTCATGCACCATGAACGGTGCAGAAGATATCATGGCCTATTTTCGCGAGCAGCTGGGGATCGGGCATCTCGAGACGGCTGAAGACGGACTCTTCTCGTATGAGGAAGTTGAATGTTTGGCCGCGTGCGACCGCGCCCCGTGCATGCAAATCAATCTCGAATTCGTTTACGATCTCACCCCGAAGATGGTCGACGATATTCTCGCCGCCATTAAAGGCGGGACGTATCCGGTGGCGCCGCTCCCGCAAACCGGCGAGCCGCCCAAGACCTGGATCATGAATCAAGATTCGCAAGTGTCCCGCGGCGATAAATCACCGGGTGCCGAGAATGTCGGCCATCCGAACAATCCGGGCGGGATCGGCGATCCGAGCGGCGTGATCATGCTCGACCGTATTATCTTAGAACGAGAGCGCTTTGTGGGCCGCACGCGCGAGCGCATGGTCAACGAACCGAACGTCGTCCTGGAAGTTGTCCGGGAAGAAGAGCAAGAGACATGGCAGCCGTCGTAACGCCCGTTTTGATGGCGGGAATCGGCGAAGCAGATCTGCGCGATATCACTGTCTACCGGCAGCGCGGCGGCTACAAGCAGCTCGAACGCGCGTTCAAAGAATTCACCGGTGTGCAACTCCTCGATATGGCCAAGGCATCGGGATTGCGCGGCCGCGGCGGCGCCGGATTTCCCACCGGAATGAAGTGGGGCTTCCTTCCGGGCAATGATAAGCCGCGATACATGGTGTGCAACTGTGATGAAGCCGAACCCGGCACGTTCAAAGATCATATGCTGCTCGAAGAAACGCCGCACTTGGTGCTCGAAGGCATCTTGATCGGGGCGTACGCGATCGGCTGCAAGCACGCGTTCATTTATATTCGCGGTGAGTTCAAGCGCGGCTTTGAAATTATGAGTAAAGCGGTGGAAGAAGCGCGTGCCGCGGGCTTCATCGGAAAAAATCTCTTCGGCACCGGCAACGATTTGGAATTTACGATTCATCGCGGCGCGGGCGCGTATATCTGCGGCGAGGAAACCGCCTTGCTGAATTCACTTGAAGGCAAACGTGGCGAGCCACGACTCAAACCGCCGTTTCCCGCAGTTGAAGGTCTCTACAAGATGCCGACCGTTGTGAACAATGTTGAAACGCTCGCGTATCTGGTTCCTATTTTGGAAAAAGGCGCGGAGTGGTTTGCCGCCGTCGGAACCGAGAAATCAAAGGGCTTCAAGATCGTCTCCATCAGCGGACATGTAAAAAAACCCGGCAACTATGAAATTCCGCTCGGCACGACCGTGCGCGAACTCATCGAAATCGCCGGAGGTCCCCGCGAAGGCCGCACCGTCGTGGCGGTGCAACCGGGTGGTGGATCATCTGCAGCAATCTTCGATCAGAACCTCGACTTGCCGTACGACTACGAGAGCATGGCGAAGGCAGGCACGATGCTTGGATCGGGCGCGATGGTGGTCTTCGACGACACCACCGATTTCGTCAAAGCCGCATATTCGCTCGTGCGATTCTTCGCACACGAATCGTGCGGTCAATGCACGCCCTGTCGCGAAGGCGGTCACTGGCTCGAACAAACCCTCGAGCGTTTCGTGCACGGCCAAGCGCTACAGTCGGATATTGATATGCTCAAGAAAGTTTCCAGGCAATTGACGGGCATCAACCTTTGCGCGCTGGGTGACTCCATCGAGCCGTTTTTAGCGTCGGTTGTAAATCGTTTCCCGGAACAATTCGAAGCAAGAGTCTTAAAAGAAATGGTATCGAAATGAAAATGCTTCTTGGGCGCGCCCAGGGGGAGTGCTGCCGTGTTGCGTTTCGCGAGCGCGCCATAGTTTGGGGGCCCCAGCTTGGCCTGGGGGGCGCGCAGCTTAGAGCGGAGCGCCTTTTAAAATGAATCAAGAAGTTCCGCAAGTTACCGTTACGATCGACGGCATTCGAGTGACCGTTCCGAAAGGGACGTTGCTTGTTGAAGCCTCGAAGCAGATCGAAAAAGAGATTCCGGTCTATTGCTATCATACGAAGCTTGGACCGGCTGGACTGTGCCGCATTTGCCTCGTTCAAATCGAAGGCGTGCCGAAGTTGCAGATCGCGTGTAATACGCCCGTTACCGAGGGCATGGTCGTTCACACATACAACGAGAAGGTGGACGACGGCAGGCGCGCGGTGCTTGAATTCTTGCTGCTCAATCATCCGCTGGATTGCCCCATTTGCGATAAAGGCGGCGAATGCGACCTGCAAGATTATTCGATGGCCTACGGCCAAGGTGCTTCACGTCTTGCGGATCCCAAGAGCTCGAAACCCAAGGCGGTCGACCTTGGGCCGACAATCGTGCTCGATGAAGAACGCTGCATCGTGTGCCAGCGCTGCGTGCGTTTCGATGACATCATCACGCGGGAGCGCTCGCTGATCGTCAAAGACCGTGGCGCCAAAGACATTATCGCCACCGCGACCGACGAACCGTACCGTTCGAACTTCAGCGGAAACGTTACTGAGCTGTGTCCCGTCGGTGCGCTCACATCGAAGACGTACCGTTTTAAATCGCGCCCATGGGATTTGCACCGTACGAAGACCACCTGCACGCAGTGCAGCGTTGGATGCCAGCTCAACGTCGATCAACGCCATGGCAACGTGTTGCGTACGATGTCAGTGCCGGATGACGATGCAATCTCGGATGGCTGGCTGTGCGACCGCGGCCGGTATAACATCGGCTACCTCAATGACGACCGGCGGATAACGACGCCCCTGTACAAGCAGGACGGCCAGTGGATGCAGATCACGTGGGAAGATGCGCTCGAACTCTGGAGCGATGCGATCAAGAAAGCCGGACCGGAGGAGACGGGCGTTCTCGGCGGCGGCCGCTTGTTAAATGAGGAAGCGTATCTGCTCGCACACATGTTCCGTGCGGCTGGTGTGAAAAATCTCGACTGGCGTGCCGGACGGCAGCGTCAGGCCACGCCGGGGCGGACCGGCGGCTCGTTTGCGGATTTAGAAAACGCGCAGGTTATTATCGTTGCCGGCCAATCGCCCTCAGAAGTTGCGCCGGTCATGGATCTGCGCATCCGAAAAGCGGTGTACAAGCACGGGGCGAAACTCTTAACCATCGGCGCGTACGAAGGGCACTCACAAGTCCCGGCAACGGCGTGCAACACGATTGCCGACGCAGTGAAAGCAATTCCCGCCGGCACGCAACGTGTTGCGCTCGTCTGGGACGGCGTGGATCCGCAGCGCGGTAAGGAATTGGCTGCCGCACTACCGGCCCTCGATTCCATTTCGATGTTTATTCCGGGCGAACAAAACAATTCGCGGGGCGCGGAAGCAATGGGCATGCATCCGCTCTTCGGGCCGGGTTTTGCACCAACCGCGGCGGGTCGTGATTTTGCCGGCATGATCGAGGATGCGCGTCAAGGTAAAATGCGCGTGCTCTCGGTTTTTGGAGCGAATCCGGTGCTGCATTATCAGGACGGCGTCGCGGCGCGCGAGGCGCTCCAGAAGACCGGCTTCGTTGTGGTCAGCGATTTGTTCATGACGCAGACGGCCGAGCTCGCCACGCTCGTCTTGCCGGCTGCCGGTGGTTTTGAGAAGAGCGGTACCATCATGAATGTATGCGGCGATCTCTTACCCGTGCACGCCGCGATGGAGCGTCCAAACGGCGCGCTGAGCGATTTGGAAATGATCGCCGGTTTGGCTGAGGCCTTGGGAGTTGCGCTTCCGAGTGCAGCCGAACTGGACGACGCGGTTATCAAGACGGTCGCAAACGCGAATCTCCAATTCTCCTTTGGAGATGATTCCGTCTGCGGTGCACCGCACGTGCGCGAAGCGCAAAAAGATCGCGGCCGTCATGGATTGCACGTCTGCACGCACGCACGGATTTTTTCCGGTGGCGGCACCGTCGCGCATGACCGCGCGATCGACGACCTGCGTCCGCTTCCAGAAGCGGCAATCTCATCCTCGACCGCAAAGCACCTCGGAATCGAAACCGGCGATTGCGTCGATCTCGAAGGCAACGGCCGCACGATGCACGATTTACTGGTTGAAGTGCGGCCGAATCTTCCCGAAGACGTGGTGGTCTTAATTGCCGGGCTAGCGGATGATCCGGCCAACACGCTTGGCGATGACGCGGTCGCGTTTGTCGTCAACGTGCGCAAAGCAGGCGAACTCGAACCGGCTGGAGCCGCCCGGTGAGCGGTGTACTCGATACGATTAATGCCGCTCCGCTTTGGCTGATCGTTCTCGTGAAATCGATCCTGCTCTTATTTGTCGTGATTACGACGTTCGCGTACGCGATGCTCTTCGAGCGCAAGATCATGGGCTGGATGCAGTTGCGTCCCGGTCCAAATCGGGTAGGGCCCTGGGGTATGCTCCAACCTGCGGCCGACGCGGTCAAGATGTTCTTTAAGGAAGATCTGACGCCGAATACGGCCGACCCACTTATTTATAAACTCGCGCCGTTCATCTCGTTGCTCACAGCCTTTAGCGTGTACGCGATTATTCCGTTTGCGGAGCCGAAGCCGGGTACGCTCTGGGCGATCGGCAATGTCAACGCCGGAATTTTATTCGTCTTTGCGCTCACGGCACTGGGCGTCTACGGTATTTCGCTTGGTGGTTGGGCATCGGGCTCGAAGTATCCGCTCTTAGGTTCCGTGCGTTCGACGGCGCAGATGATCAGCTATGAACTCGCGATGACCATGTCCGTCATCGGCGTGCTGATCGTTGCGGGCACCACGTCGCTCGCGGGCATCGTTCACGCTCAGAACCGGCTGTGGTTTTTCATTCCGCAGATCTTCGGCTTTTTAATCTACATCATTACCGCCGTCGCGGAAACCAATCGAGCGCCGTTCGATCTCGTTGAGGCGGATGCGGAACTCGTGGCCGGTTTCCACACCGAATACTCGGGCCTGCGTTTCGGACTATTTTTCATTGCCGAGTACGTGAATATGCTGACCGTTTCGTGCATCGCAACTTTGCTGTTCTTCGGGGGCTGGAATGCGCCGTTCGGCCTCACTTTCATCCCGGGCCTGGTGTGGTTCTTGCTCAAGGTCGGCGGTTTTATCTTCTTTTACATCTGGTTGCGCGCCACGCTTCCGCGTTTCCGGTACGACCGCCTCATGGCGTTCGGCTGGAAAGTGCTCTTGCCGGCGGCGACCATCAATCTGGTGTTGACGGCAGTCGTCATCGCGGTCTGGGGCTAGAAACAAGTGAAACGTTACAAGAAGAATCTGTTCAACGTCGGGGCGCTGATGCAAGGCATGGCAACAACGTTCGGCTTCATGTTCAAGAAGAAGCCGACCATTCAATACCCGTCGGTCAAGAAACAGCACGCACCGCGTTTTCATGGATTGCACGAACTCCGGCGCTATGCCGATGGGAAAGAGCGCTGCATCGGCTGCGAGCTGTGCGCCATCGCATGTCCCGCCAATGCGATTACCGTGGTTGGCGCGGAGAACACCCCGGAAGATCGCAAATCGCCCGGCGAACGCAATGCCGCGCGATACGAAATTGACGAGCTGCGTTGCATCTTTGGCGGAATGTGCGAAGAAGCGTGTCCGACCGATGCAATCGTACTCACGCCGCGGTTTGAGATGAGCGATTACCGGCGCGGATCATTCATTTACGCCAAAGACCGGCTGCTCGTACCGCCGGAGGCGGGCGTTGGGACCGCTCCGGATGAGCGGCCAAACGGAATCCCCTCAGACTTGGGCATTGTGGCTGAAGTTAAATCGACGACCGATATCGCGACCGGCTATTCTGCCACCAATCGTGGAGAAATCTTGAAGACCGAAACGCGAGGCCTCGCGCCGTGACCGTCTTCTGGATCCTCGGCATTCTGCTGATTGCGAGCGCGGTTTTTGTGGTGACACAGAAGAAGCCGGTGTATAGCGTTGTCGGCCTGCTGCTGCACTTCGCGGTGCTCGCGATTTTCTACATGACGCTCAATGCCGAATTCTTAGCCGTCATTCAAATCGTAGTGTATAGCGGCGCGATCTTGATCTTGTTCGTGTTCGTCATTGCACTGCTCTCGAGCGGAACCTCGCCATTCTCGATGGG
>JACRUB010000084.1 GCA_014305015.1 Vulcanimicrobiota bacterium
CAAGCAGAGCGCGTGCCTCTTCAGGAGTTATTTGCGCCGCCGCGAGTACGGCATCAACGGCGCTCGCATCAACGTTGAGTTCGTCGTGCGCGCTTTGCGCAAAGTACGCCACGCTTGCCGCCGGATTGTAGCGCACGAACCCCGCATCCGGCGCAATCTCGCTCGCCAGGATTTTGAGCAGCGTCGATTTTCCCGCGCCGTTGGGACCAACGATCGCTAGTCGCTCACCTTGCTGAACCGCTGCCGTTAGTTTAGAGAACAGTGGAGAGGCATACGCCTTTGCGAGGTCCTCCATCTCAAAGGCAAACCCGGTCCCCGCGCGGCGTGCAGATGCCAGCCGCACGTTGATACGGGCGCGCGGTCCAGCCGGCTCCGGTGCCTGCATCGCCGCCTCAACGCGTTCGAGCTGCTTTTCCCGGCTGCGGACGCGGCTGTAGTTCGACGACGTCAGTGTTGTGCGCAAACCCGCAATGGTTGCGCGCCGCTTGTCGCGCTCAGCGACGTATTCTTCGTAGGCCTGGCGTTCGGTCTCGAGTCGCGTTTCGCGAGCAAGCATGTAGTGGCTGTAGGCCGGCTGCGCAGGCGCGTACGCGTGAAGTTTTCCGTTCTCGATTTCCCAGACGCGGGTAGCCACGCGATCGATGAAATAGCGATCGTGAGAAACGATAATGTATGCACGCCGGTCGGCGGCAATAAATGACTCAAGCCAACGAACCGTTGCGATATCGAGATGGTTGGTCGGTTCATCCAGAATCAGATAATCGGGATTATCGATCAGCAAATGCGCAAGCGCGGCCTTTGCTCGCTGACCTCCGGAGAACTCCCGCAGCGGTCGCGCGAAATCCGCGGGCTCGAAACCAAAGGCAGCAAGCATCGTGCGCAAGGTTTTGTTTTGAAGTCCCCACTCGGCATCTGGGACGCGGGCGAGGGCCGCATCCACGAGTTCGCCCAGTGTCGCCTGCGTCTCATCCGCAACGCTCTGCGCAAGATAGCCGAGCTGGGCGTCTTTTGCGCGCACGACGGAACCGCCGTGCAATTCATCGACGCCCGCAAGCAAGCGCAGCAAAGAGGATTTCCCGGCGCCGTTCGGACCGACGAGTGCAATGCGTTCGCCCTCGTGCAGAACACCGCCGATGCCGTTGAATATCTCGCGCGCTCCGTAATGACATTCCAGCGCGCTAAACCGTAAGAGTTCCAAGGGATCCTTGGTTAGTCGGCGAGAGCCGCCTCACCCACTTCTTTAAGCTCATTTGCGACCGCGGGCGAGATCGCGGGATTTTTCAAATCGAGCTTTTCGAGCCGCGCTACGATTGCGTTCGCGATTGCGACGCGCGCCACATACTTATGATTGGCGGGAATAATGTACCACGGCGCGGCTTGCGTGCTCGTCGCAGAGATCGCTTCTTCGTAGGCGGTCATGTACTTGTCCCAAAACGCACGCTCCTTGAGATCGTAGATCGAGCACTTCCATTGTTTAGCCGGATCGTTGATCCGGGCTCGTAGGCGCCTACCCTGTTCGTCCTTCGAAATGTGCAGGAAAAATTTAATGACGATCGTGTTCTCGCTAACCAAGTGACGTTCGAAGGCGTTGATTGCGTCATAGCGCCGGTGCCAAAACTGCTCGGAATCCTCATTCATCCGCGAGCCGAGCAGCTCCGGATGCACGCGAACAATAAGAACGTCTTCATAATAAGACCGGTTGAAAATCGCAATCCGTCCGCGTTCGGGCAACACCTTCTCACAACGCCACAAGAAATCGTGACGCCGCTCTTCATCCGAGGGCGCTTTGAAGCCGTACACATTGACGCCGATTGGATTGACGCCCGACATGACGTGCTTGACCGCGCCGTCTTTTCCGGCGGTGTCCATTCCCTGGAAAACAATCAGAACGGCATATTTGCCCTGTGCAGAGAGAACGTCTTGCAGTTTTTCCAGCTTTGCTACATCGGTTTGCAAACGGGTGAGGGCGTCATCTTTGCTTGCAAACCCGCAGCGTTCGCCCGGATCGAGTTTGGCAAGCGAGAGGTGCTTGCCGGGCGGCGCGATCAGCGCTTCAGGGTTCAACGGTACACGACTTCGGTCATCATTCCGTCCATCATATGAATGTCGTTGTGACAGTGCAGTAACCAGCGTCCCGCCGGTGAGGTGGCGTCGAATTGCCACGCGAGCGTTCCATTGTTAGCGCGAACGAGCGAAACATCTTTTGCCATTGGTCGCAGCAGCGCTTTCCCATCGATCTCGACGATGTTAAACGTGTGCCCGTGCAGATGCATCGGGTGGTCCATGTCCGTCGTATTTTTGAACCGCACGATTACGGAGTCACCCCGATGCACGAAGATCTTCTCCGTTTGCGGATAGATTTTTCCGTTGAGTGTCCACCGGTCGGAGCCGAAGACCCCTCCGCCAATCGTGTAAGCCTGCGAAACGGCAGCTTTCGCAGAAAACGCCCCCGAACTCAACCCCGCTGCATTTTCATAGGTGAAGTAGTCTACGCCCTCGAGCGATTGCGAATTGCCCATCGGCGTGGCGTGTTCCATGCCGTCGGTATACACGACGACCGCCTGCTCATACGAGAGCGGATCGGCTGAGATACCGTGCAGTAACCACGCTCCGGGCCTTGTTACCTCAAACCAGGCGTCGTACCGTTCTGCGATGCCGATGCGCAGCGCATCTACAGCCAAGGGTTGCGCAAGCGCATTTCCGTCAGCATGCGTCACGCGCAGCTTGTGGCCGGCGAGACGCACGTAGCGCGTTTGTGTCACATTTGCATTGAGAATGCGCAGGCGAACTTTCTGGCCGACCGCTACTTTGAGCGATTTCGTATTTGGATACGCCGCACCGTTGATGCAGTGCGCAAGGTAGGCAACCTCGTCGCCCATTTTGTCGTCGGACGCCATATTGAGCAGCTCGGGCGAACCCATCGGATCGATCATCGGCGCGTGGCTGACGCCCCGCATCGCTTGGCCGATCGTTGCCATGCGTGGAACGTCGTGAAACACAAGCGCAAACTCGGCATCAGGTTTATCGTCGCGGGGATCTTCGACGATAATCATGCCGAAGAGACCGCGCAACGTGCCCTCATTGAAATCGTGATCGTGGTACCAACGCGTGCCGGCCGGACCGGCCGTGAATTCGTACTTGAACGAGCTACCTGGTGCAACGCCTTTTTGGGTCACGCCCACTACGCCGTCCATTGCGTTCGGCAGTATCATGCCATGCCAATGAATGCTTGTTGAGACGTTCGTCTTATTGATGTACTTCGCCCGAAAGCGCTGACCGAGCGCAACCCGCAAAACGGGACCCGGAATAGTTCCATTATAGGCAAGAGCATCGAACGAGATTCCGGGCACGGGCGAAAAGCGCCGGCGCGTCGCTGTCAATGTGTACTCGACGACGTCGCTCGCCAGCGCGCGCTCGTGCAGCGCAGGCAAGGCAAACGCGGCCATGCCGCCGCCCATGATTCGAAGGAATGACGCCCGTCGCAAGCCCATCATTGTCCCACTTGTACCGGCATGTCCATTACCTTGCCGTCGTAGGTGATTTCTAAGGTCCACGGACCGCCCATTGAGAAGCTCACTTCGCCTTGCCACACATGGTGGTCCGCGGTTGGATGCATCGCAATATCGATGTGATGACTTCCCGCGCCCATGTGCATTATCGCTCGCGTTGCAACAACGCTCGGGGCAGAACCCGAAAAAACGACGGTTATCGTTGCACGGTCGATTGGAACTTCCGGATCGACCCTAACAATCGGAGTTGCACTCGTTCCTGTAGAGGGCGTGCCTCCATCCAGACTAGAGAGATACGCAACGACGTCGTTAATTTGTGCATCGCTAAAACCGAAGTCGGGCATCGGAGCGCGCGGATGTTTGATAAATTCGAAGATCTGTCCAGCGGACAAATTCCGCTCGATACCCACCAGTTTCGGGCCGATGCCACCTTGAAACTTCGCGCCGTGGCATCCCATGCAACCGTTGTTCTGAACGAGTGCGGCGCCCCGATTTGCATCACCCGCAGGCGGGGCGGCAGCTGCGGCCGGCGCGGGTGTTGCTACTAAGCGCGCCGGGACCATCATCGCACCGACGGGCGGATCCCAAAGAAAGCGTTGTCCGGACTGGAACGGCCCCGCCCAATCCAACGCAAACCCGATCTGCGGCCGGTTGCCGGGACTCATCATGAGCTCCGATGTGACTTTGAGATTCGGCAGCATATGATGCGCAAAGCTCAAAACGTATTGGCGGTTGAGCACATCGCTCGATGCAAGGTCGTATCGCACCAGCACGTGATTCTTCCAACCGATGTCGCGCTGCAGTTCAAGCATATATCCGTTTAGAGACTGAGGTGCGCTCCCAATATCCGGCTGCGCGTCAAAGCCGTGGTAATACATCGTCTGAACCAAGACCTTGGAGGTTTGATAGCTGTAGTACATGCCTTCCCGCGAAAAGACGTCATCGGCCATGTAGTTCCGTGCAACGTCTTTAAGCGGGGTTACGCCACGCATGCCGACAACGCCGACCTGCCACGGCTTGGTCATGCCACCATAGGAGACATTGAGATCGACGGTGCGGGGACCGGCGGCACGATCATAGTCAAGGGCGTGCTGAATGGAGTCTTCTCCCGCCAAATACGCGAGATTATACATAAACTCGTTCGACATTCCGTTGAATGCCAACCCCCAGTGCGAGCCGTTCGGCTCGAATGTATTTTGACCCGAGTCCTGCGTTGCAAGCAAATAGTTGCTCATCGTCCATCCATGCGCGGGCATAAACGGAAACGGCGTATGGTATTTCCCGACTTGCAATGAGTTTGCGCCGCGGAAGAGTCCGTTCCACGAAAGCCACACCTGCTCGGTCTTTCCGGGCTGGCCCGTATCAACAATCGGCTGTTCCATGTAATACGAAAAGTTGCGCCCGAGAAAGCCGGCCGCAAAAAGCGAGAGCGTTTGTACCGTCGTGCTCGATGGGTGATCTTTATTTGAAAGAAACGACTGGATTTGCATCCGGATCGCAAGCGGCAATGCCTGATGCTGCTTCTTCAAATCCACATTTTGGAAATTGGTCATCATGACCGACATTCCGTAGCTAGTGAGGCCTGGAAACGAGGTGTGGCAGCTTTGGCACGAGAGCCCTTGACCGTTAGCCAAAGGGGGCACCGCCAAAGCGGCTTTCATTGTCATCAAGAACAGGAGCGTCGCCACCCCGGCTCGCGCGCTCGCAACGATTGCTCGTCGCATAGGTAACCTCCGCAATCAAGAAAGAAAGTAGAAAAACTACTGCCTACTGATGCGGTGGAGGGCGCTGAAAGCGTGCTTTACCGGCTGCGATGCAAAGGGCGTACGCGGGCGAGCGGTCATTAAAAAAAACGTGCAGCGGCGAAGCCGCGCGGAGACGTTCGAGATAGCGGCTGCCTTCGTCTGCCGCCCGTTCTGCATGCGAGAGAAGCCGCGAAAATTGTACGAGGACGAGGGCAACCAAAAGCGCGACCACAAGTTGTGCGACGATCGCCCCCGGCGAAATTGCAAATCCCTCGAGCGATTCAACGGCGGCGTAAAACAGTATTTGCGCCACGGCAAGGCGCAGCCAAACGTGATGAATGCAAAGTTGTGGGGCCTTCTCACGCGCAACCTTGCTGAGCGCGCGGAGCAGCAACATGCCGCAGACGCCGGCTAAGAGGACCACCGAATACTGCAGCGCCGGAGCGAGGTAGCCGTGATGGCCGTCACTCTGGGCCTGCCCCGTGAGCGCATAAGCCAGCGTATGCCCGGCAAGTGCGCCGGGTATTGCAGCGAGCAGCCACAGAAGACGGCGGTTCACATGCCTCCAGCGACGTTCAGCGGCATATCAACATGTTTATCATCGTAGATGAGCGTCAGCACCCATGCGCCGCCCATCAAAAATCGAACATCGCCTTGCCGCACGTGCGCATCTTTTGTCGGGTGCAGATCACTCTCGCTGTGATGGCTTGTTGTCCCCATCTGCATGCTGACGCGGACGGTTACATGCTCGGGTGTGGCACCGGTAAAGCGAACCGTGATCTTGGCATGATCTTTCGGAGTGGAGGGATCAAGGGTGATAACCGGTGCACCGGATGTGCCGCCGTCAAGGTTTGAGAGGTACGCGACGACATCGTTGATCTGTGCGTCAGTAAATCCGAAGTCGGGCATCGGCGCGCGCGGGTGTTTTATGAAATCCGAGATTTGCCCAGGCGCAAGCTTGTGCTCGATTCCGAAAAGCTTTGGACCGAGTCCGCCCTGAAACTTTGCGCCGTGACAACCCATACAGCCGTTATGTGACACGAGCTTGGCACCCGCATTTGGATCAGCCGGAGGTGGCATATTGGCCGGGATTGCGCTCCCGCACAACGCAAGCACCCCACCGAAGAGGCCGACTGCTAAACCGCTATACCTCATGCTCTTTGTAATTCCCTCAAAACACCGTGAGCGCCTTGGCTTGCCCTTCGTCGACTTCCATCTCGCTCGGAGTGGGAGCCGGCGTGAAGTGCAGTTTCAAAACGCGCGCCATCGCCGCAACCGGTACCGCCAAGAACGTTCCCATAACACCGAAGAGCGCCGAGAAAACGAGGATAGCTACGATGATAACGAGCGGCGAGAGCAAGACGTTGTCTTTCATGATGCGCGGCAAGATGACGTTTCCATCGACTTGCTGGATCACGCCGAAGAGAACGGCAACGATGACCGCATTCTCCCAGCCGTTCGTAATAAGCGCAAGCAAGACCGAGGGGATGAAGCCGATGATGGCTCCCAGAAACGGCACGAGATTGAGGAAGCCGGCCGCCACTCCGATCAGTAATGCATACGGCACGTGCAGCGCCCACAGCATCACACTCACCATGACGGCAAGAATGAGACCGTCAAGCACTTGCCCGCGCACGAACGCCCCGATCACGCGGTTGAGATCCGCCAGAATTGCGATCGCTTTGGGACGCGCGCGATGCGGAATGAAGCCCAGGAACCCGCGCTTTACTTCGCCGGTATCAAAAAAGATGTACATTGCCATAATCGGCACGATGATGACCGAGAGAAACAACGAGAACAGTGAGAACACAACCGAGAGCGCTTGTTGGGCAACGGAGAGGCCATAGGTCGAAACGATTTTGTTGACTTCAGCCGGTAGGTTATCGATGTAGTTGCGCACATCCGCAGGAAGCTTTGAGAAGACCGGGTTCGTTGGATCCGCGACTTGGCGCTGCAAAGTGCTCAGCCGCACGGGCAGATCGACGACGAGTGTATGTGCCTGCGCCACGAGCGGCGGCACAACGACGATCACCACAAATGCAATGACAATTGCGATGAACGCGTAGGTGAGTAAGATTGCCCAGATGAGCGGCATCTGCTTGCGGAAGAATCCCACGACCGGCAAAATCAGATACGTCACCAGGATCGCCGACAAAATCACGATGCCGCCGCTGCCGAGCAGTTTGAGGAAATCAATTGCTGCCACGACGAGAACCAGCGCCAGCGTAAAGAGCGCGAGGATCTTCAGGGAGCGGGTTACCCCTGGTGCCGCTGCAGGTTCATTCATGCGTGCACCGTTCGTGCCCTGATGAGCCAAAGCCCGTGCGTGACCG
Organism: Vulcanimicrobiota bacterium; assembly: GCA_014305015.1. Taxonomy (GTDB): domain Bacteria; phylum Vulcanimicrobiota; class Vulcanimicrobiia; order Vulcanimicrobiales; family Vulcanimicrobiaceae; genus JACRUB01. The sequence continues at coordinate 7,588 of JACRUB010000084.1, forward strand.
ACAATGCATCTTTCAAAAAGAATCGTGCCGATTAGATCGTATTGACGGCCTCCTCAGTGC
>JACRUB010000094.1 GCA_014305015.1 Vulcanimicrobiota bacterium
GCTTCAATCAGTCAACGCAAACCGCGTATGCTACGACGAACTGCACCTCTACGCCCGGTGGCGTTTTTGGTGGCGTGGCTGCAACGAAAGCCGTGATTCCCGGCGCGCCGGTTCTGTGCTATGGCGGCGGTATTGCTTCGCCGTACTCGGACAGCTATGCGACCGATCCGCTCTATACCACCTCCATCTCGCAAGGTATGGCGGACGTCCGCAAACCGGGTACCGGCCTCAAAGCCGCTTTTACGGTGCAGACGAACAATAAGCGCCTCAAAGGCGTGTTCTCCGGAGCGCAATACTACTACGGATTGCCGACCACGATTTCGATTGCAAACGCGGTTGATCTCCGTAAAGAGCTAAACATCGACATCCAGTATTTCTTCTCACCGATCGTTTCGGGGAAACCGTACCACGCCTTCTCCATCCGTCACCGTTACGCCGATCGTTCCACCTTCTTCGGCCTTGGCGCGACGGCGACGTCCACTCCAGATTTCAAGTACAACCGCACGCAACTCGAGTGGACCTTTTAGCACCGCTTTTATGAGGATTATTATGTTTAAGAAAATCGCAATCGCTGCTGTCGCCGCGTCGTTGTTTGCACCGATGGCCGCGATGGCCGACGTCAATCTGTCAGCATCCGGTTCGTCGGCACTCTTGCCGCTGGTCAAAGAGTCGGCGCAAGCATACCAAACAGCACATCCCGACGTGAAAGTCTCCGTGTCCGGCGGTGGTTCGTACGTTGGTATCAGCCAGGCAACTTCGAAGTCCGTCGACATCGGCGACTCGGATGTGATTGCGCCGGGCAACAGCGGTCTCAAAGATCACAAAGTGGCTGTTGTCGGCTTCGGCGTGATCGTCAACCCCAGCGCGGGCGTCAGCGGACTCTCACGCAAGCAAATTCGCGACATCTTCTCAGGTAAGGTCACCAACTGGAGCCAGGTCGGCGGTAAAGACGGACAGATCACCGTGATCAATCGCCCCCGCGCTTCCGGCACGCGCGCAGTATTCAATGCAACCGTCATGGGCGCATCGCGCATCAGCGAAGCGGGCCTTGTCGAAGATTCATCGGGCACCGTCGTCAACACGGTCGGCAGCACCCCAGGATCGATCTCCTACGTTGCACTCGGTTACACACGCGGAAAACCCGTGAACATTCTCAAAGTCGACAATATTGCGCCGACCGAAGAGAACATCGAGCGCGGCAAGTATGCAATCTGGTCCTACGAGCACATGTTCACCCATGCAGGCAGCCCCTCGCAGGCCGAAGATTTCATCAGGTTTGTCATGAACAACAAGGACACGATCACCAAGCTCGGCTATATTTTGGTATCCGAGATGAAGGTTCACGAGAACAACCGCTAAGTTCCGACTAAACGCGCCGTCAAAAGCCCGGGGGTAACCCTGGGCTTTTTGCGCGAATAGTGGGCCCCGATGACTTCCAGCATGCCTGCGTTGCGCAAGCTCACACCCGAGCCCGGGTTCACCCTGCAAGAGATCCCCGTTCCCTCGATTGGTCCCTCGGACGTGCTCATTCGCGTAGAGATGGCCGGCGTGTGCGGAACGGATGCCCACATCTACTGGTGGGACAAATGGGCGCAGAATCGCATCCATCCTCCCCTGACGATCGGCCACGAATTCATGGGCAGGGTCGAAGCCGTTGGAGCTGCCGTCAAAGCGGTCTCCGTCGGTGAGCGCGTCTCGGCTGAGGGACACATTGCGTGCGGAGTCTGCCTCTTGTGCCGCACGGGCGAAGCGCATATCTGCGAACACGTCAAGATTATCGGCGTCGATACGGACGGGTGTTTCGCAACGTACATCGCGATGCCTGAAGTCAACGTCTGGAAACTCGATCCCGCGATTCCGGATGAATTTGCGGCCGTATTCGACCCGCTCGGTAATGCCGTGCATACCGTGATGGCGGCGGGCGTTAGTACGAAAAGCGTCGCGATCATGGGCGTCGGATCGATCGGCCTCATGGCAATTCCGGTTGCGCGTGCGGCGGGCGCAGCGCGCGTCTTCGCAATCGACGTCAATCCCAGCAAACTCGAACTTGCGTCGCGTGTCGGCGCAGACGAGACCTTTCTCGGCACGGATTCAAATTTGGTCGATGAGATTCTCAAGCGAACCAACGGCGACGGCGTCGACGTCTTGCTCGAGATGTCCGGAAGTGGTGCCGCGATCGACAAAGGCCTCGCAATGGTACGCAACGGCGGCCGTGCGGCGCTCCTCGGAATTCCGAGTGAGGACATCAACATCAATCTGGCCGAACGGATCATCTTTAAGGGGCTCACTGTGCTTGGCATCAACGGGCGCCGGATGTTTGAAACATGGTATCAAACGCAGGCGTTGGTCAAGAGTGGCCGTGTCGACTTGCGCGCGATTATTACGCACGTCTTGCCGTTCGAACAATTCGATCGAGCATTCGAGTTGATGAAATCCGGCGAAGCAGCCAAAATCGTTTTGGACCTGAAAGGGTTAAGCAGTGAATTCCTCATTTAGCGAGCGTTTGCAGACGGAGCTGGACAAACTCAAAGCCGCCGGCACCTATAAGCACCTGCGGCATATCACCTCGGCGATGGCGCCGGAAGTTGATATGGAAGAAGCGGGTCACGTCATCGTGCTCTCAAGCAACAACTATCTTGGTCTCTCCGATCAGCGAGAAGTGATCGATGCGGGTATCGAGGGTCTGGAGCGGTACGGCGCGGGCACGGCATCGGTGCGCTTTATCTGTGGAACGTTCGATATTCACCGCACGCTGGAATCGCGCATTGCGGCGTTTCTGTCGACTGAAGCTTCGCTGACCTATGTATCGTGCTGGACCGCAAACACCGGACTCTTCCCGACGATTTGTGAAGAAGGTTCGACAATTATTTCCGACGAGCTCAATCACGCCTCGATCATCGATGGCTGTCGCTTAGCCACGAAGTCAAAGCGTGAGCGCTATAAGCACAGCGATATGGCGGATCTCGAGGAGAAACTCAAGAATGCAAATCCACAAGGCCCGATCTTGATTGTAACCGACGGCGTTTTCTCGATGGAAGGGTCGCTTGCGAACCTTCCGGAGATTGTCAATCTCGCGAAGAAGTACAACGCGGTCACGGTCGTCGATGACAGCCACGGCACCGGCGTCATGGGCAGAACCGGCCGCGGCACCATCGAACATTTTGGACTTGAGGGGCAGATCGATATCATCACCGGAACGCTCGGAAAAGCGCTCGGCGGCGCTGCCGGTGGATTCGTTGCGGGCAGTCACGCGCTTATAGAAACATTGATTCAGAAATCGCGACCGCAACTGTTCTCCAATGCGCTACCTGCAACGGTTGCGTGCAGTTCGCTTGCTGCGATCGATTACTTGGACGATCACCCGGAGCTCATCGAACGTTTGCGCAGCAATGTAGCGTATTTCCGCGACGGGCTGAAGACGCTCGGCTTCAAACCGCTAGACGGCGAGAGCGCGATCGTCCCGATTATTGTGGGCGATACGGCGTTCGCCATCGCAATGAGCGATAAACTGCTCAAGAAGGGCGTCTTTGTAACGGGCTTCGGTTTTCCGGTGGTCCCGGAAGGTACGGCCCGCATTCGCGTGCAGGTTAGCGCAAAGCTCACGCGAGAAGAGATGGACCGCGCGCTTTCAGCGTTCGAAGAGGTCGGCCGCGAAGCCGGTGTTCTTCAAACACACTCTTCCGTTTAGAAAGGTAGTCGGGTGCGTACACTAGTTCTACTTCTTACAATGTGCTTATTCTGCGCGGCGCCGGCGTCGGCGGATTTCTCGCTTCCATTTACGCCGCCGTCCGGATGGACAAATCTGATGGCCAACACCGCGTCCATGCCGAGCATAAAACAAACCTGGAAGGGCCCAAAAGCGTCCGCGACAAGCACCACGCAGCCTGCTGTGACGGTCATGGTTGGTCCGAATGCCGGCAGCTTTGATGACTTCGTCACGCAAAACAAGGCCGGTGAGAAAATGATGGTTGCCACTGTGACCGCGGAATCGAGCGGCACGATGTGCGCACTCCCCGCACACTTTATCACGATGACGAAGTCGGTTGGTGCACTCAACCTCGTGCTGGAGCAGTCGCTCATCGTGAACGCCGGAACCGGATATGCTGTCACGTATGTGCACGACGGCTCGGCCCCCGCCGATCCCGCAGTTGAAAAAACAATCTCGGGTTTGTGCCCCGCCCAATTGAATGCGGATGCCCCTGGTGCATTGCCGCCGGGATGGACCTCAAGTGCCGGCTCCCCGTTTCACATGTCCGGTATATGGATGAATCCCTCCGCTCCCGGCATGAGCATGAATCTCCTTTCGATGCCGTTTGATAAACCTGTAACGGATCTGGCGAACTATTCACCGGAAGACTTTTTCAAGAATCCGAACAACACGGCCGGCGCACCAGTAATGAAAGTCGATAGCGCTACGAGTGGCACTCTGTGTACGTTGCCAGCGCGTTTTTATTCGATACATATGACGACATCCGGCGTTCAAATGCTCATGCAACAGGAGGCGATGGTGATCAATGGCACGCTGTACGTTCTCAACTACGCGCGTCTCGCGACGCAAGCGGACGCTCCGAGTGCGATCGCATCACTCAAGACGTTGTGTCCTCATGCGTGAATTACGTGTTGCAACGATCGTCCTCTGCGCTTGCATCCTTGCTGCATGCGGCAGCCCGAGCGACTCCATCAAATTCGCGGCCCCCAAGAAATTCGGCGAACCGAAGAGCATGTTTGGCATGATGCAGATTTGGACCACTCCGAATGAAAGGGAAGTGGTCATGCTGATGAAGCTGCCGGTTGCTGCGGACCCAAAACATGCGCTTCAGGGTTCCACATTTAAAGATGCGCAACTCAAGAAGCAACAGAGCATCAAGATTTGCGGGAACCAGCCGGCGAGCTACATCTCGCTTTTGAAGCCCCAGCAGCATCAGCAGCTCGATGCGATTATGACGGTTGCGGGTGGCTCGACCTACATGGCGATGTATGGGTATCCGGTGGGCTCGAAGCCCGATCCGCAGGCAGAGTCGGCGATCAGAAACCTCTGCGCGAAGTAATTATGGGGCCGGCGGCAAGCCTCGCTCTTTCAATAGGGGCCCGACCTCGGGATCCTTGCCGTAGAAGGTGCGGAACAATTGAGCGAGATCTTCGGAGTGCCCACGTGAAAGAATCATATCGCGAAAGCGCTGGCCATTAGCGCGTGTTAGCCCGCCGTGCTGAACGAACCACTGGTAGGCATCATCGTCAAGCATTTCGCTCCACATGTATGCATAGTAGCCCGCTGCGTAGCCGCCGCCCCAAATGTGCGCAAAGTAACTCGAACGGTAGCGCGGAGGAACGGCCGGGAAATCCGTGTGCGAACGTGCAAGTGCCTGCGTTTCAAATTGATCCACATCTTGTTTGGGCGAACCAGCCGGCAAGAGATGCCACGCCATGTCGAGTTCGTCGGCTGCAAGCTGCTCGCCGAGTGGATAGCTCTTGTTGAAGCTCGAGGCTGCATTCATTTTTTCGATCAACGCCTGAGGCATCGGCTCGCCCGTCTTGTAGTGGAAAGCATAGTGTTTGAGAATGGACGGATAGCTTGACCAGTGCTCGTTGAATTGCGAGGGGAACTCAACGTAATCTCGTGAGGTATTCGTCCCTGAGATGGACGGATATCTTCCCGCTGCAAACATGCCGTGCAGCGCATGCCCGAATTCGTGGAACATACCCCCGACATCGCCCGCAGTAAGGAGCGTGGGTTGACCGGCCGGCGCCTTGGTAAAGTTCTCGACGTTATAAACGACCGGTTTGGTGCCGAGCAACTTCGATTCTCCCACGAAGCTGGCCATCCACGCGCCGCCATCCTTATTGTCGCGCTTGAAAAAATCAAAGTACATCAGCGCGAGCGCCGAGCCATCTTTGTCAAAGACCTGGAAGACCCGTACATCAGGGTTGTACACCGGGATGTCGTGCCGCTCTTTGAAGGTTATTCCATAGAGCTGCGTTGCAGCGAACAGAAGGCCATTGGTGAGCACGTTGTTGATCTCGAAGTACGGCCGCACTTCGTTGTCGTCAAGATTGTATTTTGACTTGCGGACCTGCTCGGCATAGTGCTGCCAATCCCAAGGCTCGATCGTTCCGGATTGGCCGTCCGCTTTCATCGCCGCTTGAAGTTCTGCCGCATCCGCCGCTACCTTTGCACGCGCCGCCGGAATCATTGCCGTTAGAAAGCGTTGCACGTTTGCCGGCGTCTTGGCCATCGCGTCTGTTAAGGAATACGCGGCGTACGTTGGATAGCCGAGCAAGTGGGCTTTCGTCTCGCGAAGCTGGGCGATGGCTGCGATCGTGCTGCGGGTATCGTTTTCGTCACCCTTCTCGGTGCGCGTAATGGAATGTTCGAAAAGCTGCTGTCGCACGCTGCGATCGTTGAGTTGTTGTAGGGCCGGCTGCTGAGTCGTATTTTGCAGCGGGATTAGCCACTTGCCGGCAAGCCCGCGAGCAGTCGCAGCTTGAGCGGCTGCGGCGACGGCGGCGTCGCTGAGGCCAGAGAGTTGCGAAGCATTATCCAACACGAGCGCTCCCGCTTTTGTGCCGGCGAGCAGTTTGCGCGTAAAGGTCGTCCGAAGGATGGACAGCTGCTGGTTGAGGCTGCGGAGTTTACTCTGATCCGCGGCACTGAGTTGTGCTCCGGCTTTGACGAAGTTCGTGTAGTAGACACGCACGAGCTGCGCCGACTCAGGGTCGAGGTGCAGGCTGCTTAAACGAGCGTGGACGCTCTTGACGCGCGCAAACAGTTTTGGGTTGAGATAAATCGCATCGGAGTGCGCCGCGAATTTTGGCGCTTCGACCTCTTGAACATGCTGGAGCGTCGGATTGGTATTTGCTTGACTGACGGCGAAAAACGTGTTGCCGACGCGGGTGAGAAGCTGCCCGCTTTTCTCCATCGCGACCAAGGTGTTCTCGAAAGTGGGTTTCGCCGGATTGTTCGCGATCGCTTGAATTTCGCGCAGATGCTGCGCCATCGCCACATCGAAAGCCGGCAAGTAATCGCTGTCCTTAATGCGGTCGAACATCGGCGCCCCAAAGAGTAACGTGCTCAGCTGCAGCAGCGGATTGGCCGGCGCGCTTGAGACGCTAGTGGGAATCGATGCAGCAAATAAAACGATGAGTAATAAAAAAATGATCCGACGAAACATCAAAATGCCTCCAGCTCTACAATCGGTTGCCCGACCATTTCCAGGATGATTGCGACCGTCCTTGAGCAGTGTGCCAAGGCGTTGGCCTCGGCCATGCAAAAGGGGGCAGATATGACTAGAATTTTCGCATTTGTTCTCGTCCTGGCGCTTGTCGGCGCCGCCCCCACACCCGCCGCCTCCGATGCCTCCGTCGTTGATGAGCTTGCCGCGCAATACTTTCAACACGAGCTGGCCACCGATTATTCTCTGCGCTCTGAAATCGGCAAGCCGATCGACACCATCCGTCCTATTACCTATGAAAATGCGCAGACCGATGCCACGTTTGCGCAGAGCGCCATGGATCGGCTCAAAACGATCCAACCCGCGAAGCTCGATCACGCCCGCTCGATAACACTGAGTAATTTACGGTATCTAGCCGGGAACGAAGTCGCAAACGCCAAGTACTTTTGGCTTCA
>JACRUB010000045.1 GCA_014305015.1 Vulcanimicrobiota bacterium
ATTTTTAATCGGACGCGCCGCCGCCCGATCGTCATTCCCGTCGTAATGGAAGTGTGACTAAAGGCAGCTACGCGCGCGATGTGTGGCTGCGGCTGCGCCGTACGCCGGGTGCGATTATCGGCCTCGTTATCGTCGCCATCATTCTTTTAGGCGCGATCCTTGCGCCGCTGATCGCACCGGCTGATCCGCTCGCCCAAGACCTGCTGCACCAGTCCGCGCATCCCAGCTGGCAGCACTTGATGGGCACGGATCGCTCCGGCCGCGATATCTTCTCGCGCATTCTGTATGGATCGCAAGTCTCGATCCGCATTGGATTTGAAGCGGTCGGCCTTGCAATCACCTTCGGAACGCTCATTGGGGTACTCGCGGGTTACGCCGGCGGGAAACTCGATGCGATCCTGATGTCCGCGATGGACCTCATGCTTGCGTTTCCATCCATTATTCTTGCCATCGGGATCGCGACGATCTTGGGCCCAAGCATCAATAACCTGATGATCGCGGTCGGCATTGTCTACATTCCGCAATATGCGCGGCTCGCGCGGTCGTCCGTTCTTTCCGTGAAGAATCTCGAATACATTGATGCCGCGCGCGCACTTGGCGCGCACTTGCCGCGGATTCTGCTCCGCCATGTCTTGCCGAATATTCTTGCGCCGCTCTTGGTGCAAGCGACGCTCGGAATTGCAACGGCCACGCTTGAGGCCGCGGGTCTTTCGTATCTCGGCTTGGGTGCGCGACCGCCATTTCCTGAATGGGGCGCAATGCTCAACGATGCGCGCGACTACTGGCTCTCCGCGCCGTGGGCCTTGATTTTTCCGGGCGCTGCAATAACCACGATGGTGCTGGGTTTCAATCTGCTCGGCGACGGATTGCGCGACGCGCTGGATCCGGCGGGTCGTTAATTGGGAATTTTTCTCGGACTCCTGGCAGCGACGCTTTACGGGTCAGCCGATTTTTGTGGTGGGCTCGCTACGAAGCGTTCGTCAATGTGGTCGGTGACGATTCTTTCGCAGGCGGCCGGTTTTGTTTTGCTTTTTGGGGTGCTGCCGTTTTTTCCGGGCCATGCGACGGTCGCCGATTATTTGTGGGGGGCAGCCGCCGGCGCATGTGGTGGCGTTGGGCTTGCACTGCTCTATCATGCACTTTCGATCGGCAAGATGGGCATTGTTTCGCCGATCACGGCAGTCCTAGGTGCATCGCTCCCGGTTATCGTGGGAAGTACGCACGGCGAACATCTCTCAGCCTATCAGCTCGCCGGAATCATTGTGGCGCTCATCGCGGTCGTGCTTATTTCTACTTCGCATGATGACGACGGCAAATTCGAATTTGCGACCGCAGGCGTCAAGGAGGCAATTGTATCGGGTTTGATTCTGGGCGGCTTTTACTTATTGCTCGCGCACGCCGGTCCGCGTGCCGGCCTCTATCCACTCGTCACTGCACGCCTCGGTTCGATGATCTTGTTAACGGTCATTGCACTGCTCGCGCGTCAATCCGTCCGGCCGGCGAAAGGTGCGTTGCGGCTTATCATTGTGGCCGGCGGTATCGATATGATGGCCAACGCACTCTACGTGCTTGCAACATTTCAGGGTTACGTTTCGATTGCCGCTGTGCTGACCTCACTCTATCCCGCGAGTACGGTGATCCTCGCTTGGATCGTGCTCAAAGAGCGGCTACAAGCCATTCAATATTCGGGATTGATTTGCGCGCTCGCCGGCGTGCTGCTAATCGCCCTTTAGGGCGTTACAGATTGTCAACCCCGGTGCGAATCTTGTAGAGTTGCACGGCGTGAATGTAACGTTGAATTTCTTCGCGCGTATAGGCATCGGCATCGAGAAATTGGACGCCAAGCACGATTTGTCCCGATGAATCTTTCAAACGCGCGGCCACCTTCCCACGAATCGTCATCGGCTCGAATGGACGGCGTGGATCCTTTGGTTTAGGCCGCGCAATGCCGCGGTCACCGAACGGGCTCGGGTCCGCTGTGGGTGCGGATGAGTAAACGCTCAGTACTTCTTGCGGAAGAGTGAATTCAAGAGTCAAGATCACGTCGGCCGGCATCGGCTCATTTCCGATGATGCGCAGTCCGCCCGCACTTAAGTCGTTTGCTTCGGCAATCGTTACGCCGGGGCGACCCTCGCGCCGGTACTTGATTGGAAACGATACGAGCGCTCTGTACGCCCCGCGCTGCTTGCCGGGTTTAGCATTTTCGACGGCGGCGTCTTTGGTTTCCGTGCGGTCGGCGGCGGCGCGGCGCTGGAATTCCATGATGAGCGAGACGAGTGCATCGCTATCCGCAGTTGAAATCTTATCGAATGCAATGCCGTACTCGTAGAACGCCTGCCCGACGATTTTCTTGCGGGCCGCGATGCGACCGCGCAACTCGAGCGCCTTGCCGTTGCCGCCGCGAACGTCAAAGCGAAGCGCGGAATCCTTTTCGAGCGAGATGAGGGAGCGAATGCGGCAGCCTTCGGCCGACATATCCATCAGCGTACCATGGACGGTGACCGGCATGTTTTGCACCCGCATTTCGATCGGAACCTCGACGTCTTGACGGAAGGTCTGACGCTTGTTGTTCGGGGCGGGGGGCGGCGGAGCCGGCTTCTGCATACCTAGAAGTATCGGATGGAAGCGACCGAGCCTATAGCCGCTCTACAGGCTCGACCAAATATCGAGCTTGCGCTTTACACGATCGATAACGGCGTCGGTGAAATCGGTCGTTGAGGCGTGCCCGCCAAGGTCGCTCGTCGCCATTCCCTCGTGAACCGTCTCGAGGGTGCCCTCGTAAATCGCTCGTGAGGCGTTCGCCGCGCGCTTATCTTCTATATAAGAGAGCAGCGCAGCCGCGGCCAGGATCATGGCCATCGGATTGGCGACGTTCTTTCCAAACAGACGGGGCGCTGTTCCGTGCGGAGCCTCCGACATCACGACGCTGGGCCGTAGTGTTTCATCAAAACTTAAGAGGACCGACTCCGCGCCGGCAATCGAGCCGAACAGCTGCATGACCAGATCGGATAAGCAATCGCCGTCGCGGTTGAGCGAAGGGATCACCATCGGATCGCCGGGATTGGAAAGAAGCAGCGCATAGGTCGCATCGATCAGTTGCGGATCGTATTTGACATCCGGATGGCGCGCAGCGGCCGCATCCATTTCTTCTTTGAGCATCCCTTCGTAGATGGGACTGACGGTATACTTTGGCCCGCCGAAAACTTTCGAATTCGTTTTCTTTGCATGCATGAACGCATATTCGGCGACTGCGCGGCAGACGCTACGCTCGATGCGCTCGGTGCGGTACGCCACCTCGTTTATGCCTTCGCCTTCGCGCCATTCTTTGGCGCCGTACGCATCGCCGACCGCCATTCGTACGATCGAAATTGGCGAATGGATACCGGCGACGGGGCGCACTCCAGGCAGACGCCGTCCCGTGCGAACGATGACTTTGCCGTCAATTTCGCGCCGCAGAATTGCGTTTGGGGAGCCGACGTCGCCTTTGGTCTCGGGCGTAATCGTCGCAGCTTTTATACCGAGCTGCGTGCGCTTCATGGCGGCCGCGGCCTCATGCACGACACCGTTGTTTGTGGCCCGCCGGTTCTGCAGGGAGAGGTCATACGTCTCGAACGCGAGCTCGATATCGATGACGGATTTATCCAGAACGCGCAGAGCCTCGACCAGCAATTCCTGGCCGGTCTCATCTCCCTCTAGAACGACAATGGTGGCGACGCTACTCAACGGCTGCTCCTAAAAAAATGTTGCTCTGTTATGCATACCCCGAGGGGCGCTTGAACAACTGTGACGAATATCAATCGTCCATGGCACGCGTACGCCGTAAGGCGACCGCGAAAACGCGTTTGAACTATGAGATAGCGGGGATTGCCGCGCTAGGCCTCGCCGTCCTGTTCGGAATCGCCCTGGTCGTTCCGGCCCAACATGCCGGCATCGTCGGTTCCCACACTGCAGCGACCCTCCGTGCGCTCTTTGGCAATGCCGCCGCCCTCTTCCCGGTCCTCATCGCGCTCTTCGGCGGTATCATCTTCCTTGAAATCAACGTGCCGCGCATGATCGCGACGCTCGGTATGGCCGCGCTCGGATACTTTCTTGCGATCGATGCAGCGTTCGGACGCCGGGGCGGATTTGCCGGATTGAACATTTGGTCCGGCATGCAGGCCCTGGTCGGCGTTGCCGGGGCGCGGATCGTGCTGCTGTTCGTCATCGTTCTGCTCACGGTGTGGATCACGAATGTTTCGGTCAAAAAAGTCATCGGCTGGTGCATCATGCGTTTGCAAACCGTCCGCCTTCCGAAGATGCAGCTTGCTTTGCCTCAAGGCCACAACTCGGTGCGTGAAGCATTCGATATGACGGCGGCCCCGAACAAAAAAGCCAAAGAAGTTGCAGAGGCCTCCACAGCGCTGGTTCCCATTGCGGTCGAGCAGTATATCGCCGAGCAGCGCACCGATGAAGAAGATGAAAACGACGAGGACGAGTACGAAGAAGATGACGACGTCAATATCGGCGACGACGATATTATCGAAGATGACGACGATGCGGACGAGCTCGAGGATGATGAAGATGTAGCCCCGGCGGTGCTTGTCGGCGAGTACGAACCGGCAACCTCCGGCGCGAGCGCTCGCACCTATCGCCTTCCGGATCTCTCCCTTTTCGATCCACCCCAAGCGCAGATTACCGACGATTCAAGCCGCTCTCATGTCTTAGAAGATACCCTTGCCTCATTTGGTGTCGCGGCCAAAGTTGTGCACATCGAGCGCGGGCCTTCGATAACTCGCTACGAACTCAAGCCGGACCGCGGCGTAAAAATTTCCAAGATATCCTCACTCTCGGACGATATCGCGCTGGCGCTCGCGGCGACGAGCGTGCGGATTGAAGCGCCGATACCGGGCAAGTCCGCGGTTGGAATCGAGGTTCCGAATGCCACGGTTTCCGTGGTGGCTATTCGGGAAATTCTCGAAGCCTTGCCGCACCGCGGTACCGTGCCGCCGCTCAACATGGCGCTCGGCAAAGACATCACGGGCCGCCCAGTCTTTGGCGACCTCGGCAAGATGCCGCATCTCCTGGTGGCGGGCGCCACCGGCAGCGGCAAGAGCGTTTGCTTGAATTGTATTATCGCCTCACTCCTCGTGTGCGCAACGCCCGATCAAGTGCAATTGCTCATGATCGATCCAAAACGTGTCGAGCTAACCGTCTATAACGGCATCCCGCATCTCATTAAAGATGTCATCACCGACGCGCGTTTGGCCGCTGGCGCGCTGTTCGAGATGACCAAGGAAATGGATTCCCGCTACGAGCGCTTCGCGAAAGCCGGCGTCCGCAAAATCGAAGAATATAATGCGAAGTATCCGGAGGAGAAACTGCCGTACGTCGTGATCGTCATCGACGAGCTTGCAGATCTCATGCTGATTGCGCCGGCAAAAGTAGAAACGACGATTTGCCGGCTCGCGCAACTCGCACGCGCAACGGGTATTCACTTGATCGTGGCAACGCAGCGCCCATCGGTGGACGTCATCACCGGCATCATCAAAGCCAACATTCCATCGCGCATTGCCTTTGCCGTAAGCTCGCAAGTTGATTCGCGCACCATTCTCGATATGGGCGGCGCAGAACGGCTGCTCGGTCGCGGCGATATGCTGTATCTTCCGATCGATGCGCCGAAACCGGTTCGCTCGCAAGGCGCCCTTATCACGGGCGCCGAGGTCAATCGTCTGGTGGACTTCTGGTCCAAGCAGGCGCGTCCGGATAATCTGCTCGACGTTGAGGTTGTGCCGATTGCCGACGATGAAGCCGCAAAGAATTTGGACCCGCTCTGTTACGATGCCGCCAAGTTCATTATTGAAACGAACTACGCATCCACGGCACAACTACAATCGCAATTTTCGATCGGCCATCCGCGCGCCGTGCGCTTAATGAAACAACTCGAGGATTGCAAGATCGTGGGCCCACATGAGGGCACAAAACCGCGGCGCATTCTGCTCAGTCTCTCGGAACTCGAAGCCGTCGCCTCACGTTTGGGCAAGGATAACCGCCAGGAAAACCTGTTTGCCACCGGCTCTTAAAGAGCGTGACCGTGTTGGTGCAGCTCGCGCGCTGCTTCTCTCAATTATCGCCTACGCAATTTTTCTTGGCATAGGGATTGCCGTCGCACACGGCCCGCCCGGCCCGTTCGACGATGCATCGCATGTCTTGATCGGCCACGGCGCGCTCATCGCGTGGTTTTTGACCTGGACATTGTACATGCAGGTGCTGGCTCCAATTTGCTTGATCTTGGTCGTTATCGCGATCGGTAAACCGGAGTGGCGCGTGCGAATCGCTGTTTCCTTGGCCCTGTTACTGGCGATGTGGTTTGCATCCGATCAATTACAACACGTTTTCATGCGCCCGCGCCGGTTAGATTGGATCGTCAGGCACGAAACAGCCTTTTCGTATCCCAGCACGCATGCGACGCTGGCAGTCACCTTCTACGGTTACTGGGCCTTCGTCGTCTTCAAAAGCGAAATTAGTGCGCGCGTTCGTCTTTGGACGAGCAACCTGCTCATAGCACTCATCGTGGGCGTTCTCTGGGCGCGCCTTGCGCTCGGCGCTCACTACCCCACTGATGTGATCGGCGGCTTGATGCTGGGTCTCTCAGGTGTCTGTTTTGCGGTCGCGATTTGCCGGTTTTTGCAGGTTCCGCTTGAGGGCGGCCGTCACGGACGATAAAAGTACTTTTTTGGCTCTGCCGAACCGCCTAGAGTATGCTCATGGACGCCGCACTCAAACCCATCCAAAATAAAGTCGATGAGGGCATTGCGCTCTCGCTCGACGACGGGCTGACGCTTTTTGCTACGCAAGACATCCACACGCTTGGCCGTATGGCGCGGCAGCTCAAGGAGCGCAAGAGCGGCAAGAATGTTTTCTATGTTCTCAATCGCTACATCAACTCGACTAACGTGTGTTATGCAGGTTGCAAGTTTTGCTCGTTTGCCGTGGATGAGTTTAAGGAAGCGGAACGTCTCGTGCGCATGTCCGCCGACCAGGTGATGGATAAAGCGCTTGAGACCGGAACGAACTTCAATCAGCTTCATATCGTTGGGGGCCACGATCCTCGTCAACTCTCGCTCGATTACTGGCTGCCGCTTATGCGCCGCTTCAAGGAGCGCTTACCGCACGTGCAGCTCTCGCTGTTCACATCTGCGGAGATCGATTACATGGCTCGCCGGCACCGTTTAGGGTATCCGGAAATCTTGAGCCAGCTCAAAGAGGCCGGCCTCGACAACATCAACGGCGGGGGCGCCGAAGTTTTCGCAGAGCGGTTCCGTAAGATCGTGTGCCCCAATAAGGTGACGGCCGATCAGTGGCTGGCAATCCATGAAGAAGCGCACCGCCAAGGAATCGCCTCCAACGCGACGATGCTCTACGGCACGATCGAAACGATCGAAGAACGCGTCGATCACCTGATTCGCTTGCGCGAGTCGCAAGATCGCTCGCCGGGATTCAATGCCTTTATTCCGCTCGCATTTCATCCCGACGGCAACGAACTAAATGA
>JACRUB010000209.1 GCA_014305015.1 Vulcanimicrobiota bacterium
GCCGTCAGCTCACCGGATTTGCTTCCATTGCGGATGATATCCGCAACGCGGGCGGTCTTTATCGCGACCAGCCGGTCGTGCAAGACAGCAAATGGGTGCCCTCGCGAAATCCCGACGACTTGCCGCAATTCAATCGCGCGATCTTAGAAAAACTCGCGGCGGCAACACCAGCGCAAGTTTAGTTATTCTCCGGGGAGCGGATCGAAACGAGCGAGTGCTTCTCCGTATTGGCGTAGTCCGATGAAACCGATGAGCGTCGCAAACCCAAGTTCCGCGACCCCGCCCCAGATGTCATTGAACTCACCAAAATAGGCGTTGCCCATGAGCACTTCAATCCAGTCATTGGTATAGGCGACCGCCGAAACGACGATGCTGCCGCACACAATTGCGGCTCCAAATGCAAGGAATCCGTAGAGCGCCTTGTTCCATTTCGAGCGCAGCGGAATCGAGAGCGCGACGAGCATGGCCGCGATCGCGCCGATGGCATCGAAGAAAAAGAAGGTCGGCGGTGTGACGTAGTTGGGGTTGAGCCGCGCCCCGATATACTCGGCGATGCAGCATGCGAACACGATGATGCACGGCACGAGCGCACTTGCGCGCGCACGCTGACGCCCGAACAGTGGCGCCGACTCTTCGCAGAACGCAAAGATGTCGTCATTTGAGCGGCGCGTATTTGCATACGCGACGGCAATGGCCAGCGCGGTCGTATAAAAGAGCGGTCCAAAGAGCCACGCCGTGGGTTCATCCAGCAGAACATGCGATTGATCGGCGAATTGTGAGAGCGAATTTTGCTGAAACCAGCCGAATGCCGCGCTCAAAATGATCAGCAAGAGCGTAACGGGCCACAATGTGCGCAAGCGCGTTTTCACGATCGCGATGGTGGCGGCGGTCTTCATGAGGGTGTCGTCCCCACTTCGCGCGATTGTGCGTGTATGCCGAGAGCCGCGCGGTCTGAGGGGCCGTAGGTAACGAGGAGTGCACTTGGCGGTATGACCGCTTTGAGGGTCTCCGCAGCGTCGCGCAATCCATCGCGCGGACGCTCCAGCACGAGCAACCGCGGATCGTGTAAGAACATTCCCGCAAGCAGAGCTGCCTCGCCCGGTTCGAGGCCGTCGAGCATTGCAAGTAGCGCGTGGCCTTTCTGCAGCGTCGCCGTTTTGTTCAGACCCCAGAGGGCCGCACGATATGCAAAGTATTCGTCGGCAGGCAGTGGATTGCGCGGCCGCTCGCTCGGCAAAAACCCGACCAGTGCCTTGACTTGCACGGGCTGAATTTTCGGGTCGAAATCGGCGACGAAAACACTACCGTCCGTACACTTGCAGATGCCGGCAGCGAGCCGCGCCGCAATCCCTGCCGCAACGTTGGTTTCGCATGTTAATTCCGCACGTGCTCCGCAATCGAGCGTCATCGAGACGGGCGCAAGCAGCGTACTCCCATCTCGCCGGAAGCTCGCCTCGCGCATCTCGAGTATGGGCACGTGCTTTATGAAACCCGTTGGAGGTTCGGGTTGTCTCGTTCGGTTCGTCCGAACTTATGGTGCTCGCGCCAATCGCCGTTGTCTTTGAGCGCGACGATGTCGGCGGTGAAATCAAAGTCGCCTGCGTTATCAAAAAAGGCGCTGCCCACCGCATACGCGTCGACCGGAACACGGTCGCGTTCGAACACGCGAATCTTCTCTGCGGTAAACCCGCCGCTTACGACAATGCGAACCTTCTGAAACCCCTCGGCATCTAGCGCATTACGAACATTCCAAACCAGCTGCGGAATAACACCGGTCGGTTTGAACGTGCCCATTTGCGGGACGATCGATTGATCGACGAGCGTTCCCGATGTATCGAGGCGCACGCCCCACAAGCGATCCCCGAGCGCGCGCGCGACGCTAAGACTCGTACCGGCACAATCATTGTCAAAATCGACCAGCGAGATGACGTTAATCTTCGGATCCATGTACTGCGCGAATTTTCGCGTTGCGAGAACGGTATCGCCCTCGTAGGCCGCAATGAGCGCATGCGGTACGGTTCCCATGCCGGCCGCGCCCCACCACTCTGCGTTCGCATCGGTCGAGACACCGAGCGCGCCGGAAATAAATGCGGCGTAGCCATCGCCGGTTTGCACGAGATGGTGATCGAAACGCGCCGGAAAAAACAGCACTTGCTTGCCGTCCGCGGCAGCCACGATATCCCGCGCGTTGCTGGCGATGCGCGTGCGACGCGTGAGCACACCAAGATAGCACGTTTCGAGATGGGCGAAGGTGGCGTAGTCGCCTTCGATCGTCATGACCGTATCGTACGCCTCCACGTGGTCGCCGTCGTGCAGAGCCTCGACCCGCAGATCCGCCCATCCGTCCGCCCAGCTTCCGTCAGGGTTGCGCCGCCCGGAGCAAAGTTTAAGGATCGCGATCGCCTCATCGATCCCGCACAGAACGGCAGAATTGCGCTGGAAGACCTGCATCCGGACCACCGGGTGGTGATCGTCGAGGTCTAAAATCTGTCGGGCACGGTTAAAATAGGTGTCGGAATAGTAGCCGTCCCGCATTTTCTCAGCTGGCAAGTTAAAAATGTCTGGTTGTAGGCGTGCGCGCATCTGTCGTGCAAACTTTTGAACCAGGATGGGACAGACCTTGCTCGGCAACGACCAGGTTGCCAAAAAACTCAATCAGATCCGGACGCTTATGGAACTTGCCGGGGAGCCGTTCTATAAATTCATGGCGTACGAGCGCGCCGCGTCTGCGATTGAGAATGCCGGTCCCCTCAAGGAATTGATTGCCGCAGACGAACTCGTCAAGCTGCCCGGGATCGGCAAGTCGATTGCCGCTACAATTATGGAACTGTGCGAGCGCGGGCAGTGCGGTCTTTTAGAAGAACTCTCACAACGCTTTCCACCGACAATTTTCGAGGTACTCGGAGTCTCCGGCATCGGGATTAAAACCGCCGGTACGTTGTTCGAGCAATTTGGGATCGCCTCGCTTGCCGATCTCGAGCACGCGGTCGAGTCCGGTATGCTGGCCGGCCTGCCCCGCATGGGCAAAAAATCGGTCGAGAATATCAAACGCGGAATTCTTGCCTACAAGGGTCGCCAAAATCGCACGCCGCTCGGTGCGGCATTGCGCATCGCGCGAGACGTGCTGGCATACTTGAAAGACGGCCCACCGACCGATCGACTCACGTACGCGGGAAGTTTGCGCCGCGCGGAAGTAACCGTCGGCGACATCGACATCGTTTGCACGTCGGATCAGGCGGCGGCGGTCATCGATTATTTCGTGCGGTGGAAACGCGCGCAGGCAGTTCTTGCAGAAGGTCCCACGAAGGCGAGCATTTGGCTTGAGGGCGGCTTGCAAATCGATCTGCGCGTTTTACCGGATGCGGTCTACGGTAACTTGCTGCAACACTTTACGGGTAGCCGAGAGCACAACATTCAACTCCGTGAGTATGCCGTTCGAAAAGGATTGCGCGTAAGTGAAAACGGGATTCTCGAACTCGAGACCGGTCGCTCGATAACGTGCCGCACCGAAGAAGAAGTCTACGCGGCGATCGATATGCAGTACATACCGCCGGAGCTGCGTTCTGGGATCGGCGAAATTGATGTCGCGCGGGCGCGATCGCTTCCGGCGCTGATCGAGCGCGACGATATTCGCGGCGACTTCCACATGCACTCGACCTGGAGCGACGGGCGCGACACGCTCGAGACGATGATCGCCTCGGCAGCCGCGCTCGGTTACGAATACCATTCCATCTCCGAACATTCATGGGGCCGTGGACCGAAGTACGGCATGAACCCCGAACAGGTGCGTGCGCAGCGAGCAAAAGTACATGAATACGGAGAGAAGCTCTCGATCCGAACGTTGTGCAGCAGCGAAGTGGATATACTTCCGGATGGCTCGATGGATTATTCCGATAGCGTGCTTGCGGAATTTGACATCGTGATCGGCAGCATTCATTCGGCCCTCAATCAAACGCGGGATGAGTTGACCAAGCGTCTCATTCGGGCGTGCGAGAATCCGTACGTGAACATCATCGGACATCCAACCGGCCGGTACGATACGTTTAACGGCTATGAGTTCGATTATGATGCCGTCTTCGCGGCCGCGGCACGAACGGGGACTGCGCTGGAGATCGATGGCCAGGAGGGCCGTCTTGACCTGCCTGCACCGTTGGCGCGGCGCGCAAAAGAGTTTGGCGTGACCTTTACGACCGATAGCGACGCGCATGCTGCGGCCCAGCTCGCAAACCTGGATCTCGCGGTCAGCCAAGCGCGCCGCGCCGGCCTCACCAAGGAGCAGGTCTTAAACACGCGGACGTTCGATGAAGTCAAGATGTTCGTAGAGCGGAAACGCCGCAGGACAGCATGATTCAAACGTTGTGGACGCCGGCGGACGACGGCATTCTCGCGGGTGCACGTTACGATGGCAAGAGCGGTCCGCCAATCGTCTTCGTACACGGCGTCGGTTCGAGCGCAGCAATTTGGGATTATCAACTCGAGGCGCTCTCTGCACGTCACCGTTGCTATGCAATCGAGTTGCGAGGAAACGGGAGCGCGCAAACCGAGCCGCCTCCGGCAACGGTAACGCGCGAGGGATTTGTTGAAGATGTCCTCGCGGTCGCGAAAACCGTGAGCATCGAGCGGTTCCACTTCGTTGGATGCAGCTTGGGTGGCGTCGTTGGTTTTGAGTTGATGCGCCGCATGCCGGAACGCATCGCCTCGCTCACGCTGGTCGGAAGTTTTGCCGCCTATCCGAACGCAGACCAACAGGTCGCGACGATCATCGCGGGTGTTACTGAAGCCGGCAGCCTTGAAGCCTTCGCTCAGGCGCGCATTCAGAAGATTCTACCGCCCAACTCACCGCAGAGGCGGATCGATGAAACGATCGCGCAGATGGCGCAGAAATCGCTGCCGTCATATATCGCTTCAACGAAAGCGACATGGACGGGAGATTACCGCGCTGATTTACCCGCGATCGATGTTCCAACGTTGGTGATGTGCGGTGAGCTCGATCCGATTGCTCCGGTTGCGCTTTCGCACGAGATCGCTTCGGGCATTCCCGGCGCTCTTCTAACGGTTATCCCGCATGCGGGACACGTGACCAACGCGGATGCACCGCGCGCATTCAACGATGCGCTGGTACAGATTTTGGTGAGCGTGGAAAAAGCCGGCAGAGCGGTTCGTCATTGAGGTGATGCAAGATGTCTGCGGGATCGTCGTAGACCGCCTGCGCTTCGGATAGCTCGGGTTCCTTCCAGCCGCCGCAGCGCACCGCAACAATTTGCACGTCCGCTGCGTGCGCCGCAAGAATGTCGTAAGGCGTATCACCGATCATGGTTGCGCGTTCTGCGGAGACCTTGGCCTTCTTCAGTGCGGCGTGCACGATATCCGGATCCGGCTTTGATGCCTCCGCATCGTCGCTGGTTGCAGCAGCATCGATCACGTCTGCGATTCCGGCCGCGCGAAGCAACGCTTTGAGGTCGTCACCTGTTGCGGAGGTCGCCATGACGAGCGAGCATCCCCGTCGCCGCAACTCCACGAGCAGATCGCGGGCGCCGGGGGTGGGTGTGCACTTCTGCAAATAGTCAGCGCTGAATATGCGCGTGCGGTGCTCCGCGATTTTCTGGCCCAAGCCGCCGTCATCCGGAGCGAAACCGGGCACGAGGGTAGCCATCACCTTATCGCCGCCCATGCCGACGAGAGGCCGAATTTCCGTTGCAGAGATTAAATATCCGTACGCCCGGAGAGCGTCGGACCACGACGCGGCGTGCGCATCGTTGCTGTCGAGCAACGTGCCGTCGATGTCCAGAAGAACTGCGAAATTACTCATACCGAATACTACCCGGCAAGGGATTTTTCTATGTGTTGGCGCATGCGGCGAACGTGAATTTCCGTGCAGTCTTCCTATGCGTTCTGCTGATTGTGGGAATAGTAAGTCCGGCTCAAGCGTTGGTCGGCGACGACATCTACAAAGATGCGCCGGACTTGTTTTGCCCGGCGCGCGTGGTTTCTGTGATCCCGATACACGATGCTGCTTGGAGGGAAGATGACTTGGGGACCGACGACACATTTGCTGTTATTCTAGCAGCTGATGTTGCAAAGACGGTTTCGGGGACGCTTCAAGTGCTCTCGCACGATCAACCGCTGAAGGTGCCATTTTCAAACATCGCTCTCACCGCCTCGCCGTACTCGGTCACCGATGGTAAGAACATTGTACGCTCCGGAACGACGTACAATTCTGCGCCCCTTTATTTTGCGCTTCCCCACTCGATGACGCTCACTGCCGTTTGGATCTACGATCTAAAGCTGGACGGAAAACCGGCGGATTGCGGGACGCTGCCGCTCTACCACGCTCATTATAAAAGCCTGTCACCGCTGAAGTGGCACGGCGGCGCCATGAGTGACGTAGATGTGCGACGCCAGGCTCCCCCGCATCCGCCGTTAGCAGTCGCTGAGAAGCGAATTGATTTTAGCGGATGCCCAGCCGTAGTAAAGGAAGCCGAGGCTGTCTCACTACAGACACCGGAGTACCCACGCGGCGTTGCGCTTCGAAAGACGAGCGTCATTATCAGAATCGCCCTTGACGCTGCGGGACGCGTCGCCGATGCGTCGGTGCTGCAAAGTGGCGGTACGCCGGAGTTTGACGCACAGGCTTTCACGGCCGCAGTGAAGAGCCGGTATAACCCGAGACTCTTCTTGTGTGCCTCGGTTCCCGGGTTTTACACGTTTCGTGCAAACTTCGACCCCCGCGGCTAGGCGAAACCGTCCACACGTAGTTCACTGAGTTTTTTTCCAATGTGCCGCCTCTCGGCTTGACTCTGCGAACGTTCTAAAGCTTGGCGGTAGTGTTGCGCAGCCTCAGCCGGACGGTCGAGACGGCGTAAGAGTTCCGCTCGCGCAACGTAAAATTGCAGGTAGTCCTTGAGGGCGTCATCCTTCGCTGCTTCATCGATAGCCGCAAGTCCGGCTGCATTCCCATCAGTATAAGCTACGGCTACTGCGCGATTAAGTTCGACGATCGGGGAGGGCGCAAGCTCCATCAGGCGGTCGTACCACTCGCGGATTCTAAACCAGTTGGTTTCCTCCCACGTTCGTGCCCGCGCATGTTCGGCCGCGAGCGCTGCTTCAACCTGATACTGCCCGAGATTGCCATGCCGAAGCGCGCGGTCCAGAATCGTCACACCGTCGAGAGTCTTTCGGACGTCCCACATGGTTCGATCTTGATCTTGCAAAAGAATTGGATCGCCCACTGCGTCGATGCGCGTCGAGCGTCTAGCATGGTGGAAGAGAATCAAAGCGTAAAGCCCGGCGACTTCCGGCTCCCCCGGCATCAGCTCTTCCAGCAGTTTGACCAAGTGCAACGCTTCGTCGCACAGATGGGTGCGCACGTGGTCTGCATGGGTTGCCGATGCGTATCCCTCGTTAAAAATAAGATAGACAACGCGCAAGACATCCTGCAGTCGAGCCGGCAGTTCGGAAAGCCCGGGCACGGTGAACGGGATGTGGGCTTCTCGAATTTTACGTTTTGCGCGTACCAGGCGTTGCGC
>JACRUB010000110.1 GCA_014305015.1 Vulcanimicrobiota bacterium
CACTTGATGCAGATGACCTGCTCCCGGCCGATGCTGGGCGTCCCACCGTGGTCAACGCCCGCTTTGCCAAGCCCCTCGATGAGTCGCTGCTGATCGAGCTGGCCTCGAAGCACGATCATTTTCTTACCTTAGAAGAGCACTCGCTCGCAGGCGGGTTCGGGTCGGCAGTCGTAGAGTTCGTCTCGGATCGAGGGCTCGGCGTTGGAGTCGAGCGAATCGGCGTCCCGAACGTGCTCGTCCAACACGATAGTCAGCCCAAGCAGCGCGCGCAATTCGGACTGCAGGCGGAGAACTTGGCCGCCCGTCTTTCGGCGCGTTATTTTAGTAACACGGAGAAAGTAGTTTGATCTCATTGCTCCTGGCTGCCGCCGCGACGAAAGCCGCCCCGGCCGCGATTCATACTCCCGTCACGGGTGCCACGCCGGGCGCCACACAGCAACTTGCCCCCCAAATCCTCGCACCGGCCGCGCCGCACACCTGGTTTGCTGCGCACGCAGCATGGGCGACGCACGGGCTTGCAGGGCTTGCGATCCTTTTTGCAGTTTCGCTCGTTGTACTGCTTGCAGTGCAAACGACCAAACAAGAGGGGCTTTCGGGCACGATCGGCGGCCGGGTTGAATCCGCGTACCGCACGCGTCCGGGCATGGAAGAGAATATCAAGCGCCTCACCGGTTTTGTGGCCGTTTCGCTAGTTGTCGTTTGGGCGATTCTGTCGCTAACGGGAATCTAGCTACTCACGATGGCGCTGCTTGAAGTTAGAAACCTTCGCACGACCTTTCGCACAGAAGACGGACTAGTCACCGCCGTCAACGGCCTCTCGTATGCAATCGAAGCCGGTTCGACGCTCGGGATCGTCGGCGAGTCCGGCTCCGGCAAGTCGGTCAACGCGCTCTCGATCATGCGGCTCATTCAAAAACCCGGCAAGATTGAGGCCGGCGAGATTTTACTCAATGGTGAGAATCTGCTCACCAAGAGCGAATCGGAGATGCGCCACATTCGGGGCAACGAGATCGCGATGATTTTCCAGGATCCGATGACTTCGCTCAATCCGGTCCTGACCGTGGGCGAGCAAATCGCGGAGGCAGTAGAGCTGCATCTGGATCTGAACAAACGTGACGCGATGATCAAGACGATTGACATGCTCAAGCTCGTACGCATTCCCTCACCCGAGCAGCGCGTTAAGGATTATCCCCATCAATTCTCCGGCGGAATGCGTCAACGCGTGATGATCGCCATGGCGCTCTCGTGCGAGCCCAAGGTCCTGATTGCCGACGAGCCGACCACCGCACTCGACGTGACGATCCAAGCGCAGATCATCGAACTCATGAAAGAGATGCAAGAACGTACGGATGCCGCGATCATCATGATCACGCACGATCTCGGAGTGGTGGCCGAAGTCTGCGAAAACGTGCTTGTGATGTACGGCGGCAACATGGTCGAGTACGGCACCGCGATTCAGATTTTCGATGACCCGAAAATGCCATATACGCAAGGGCTGCTCTCGTCGCTTCCCCGCGTGGATGCCAATGAACGCGAGCGTCTGGTTCCGATCAAAGGCCAACCACCCAATTTGCTGAGATTGCCGCCCGGCTGTGCGTTTGCACCGCGCTGCGCCTACCGCATGCCGATGTGTGACGAACCTGTGCCGCTCTATGATTTTGGTGACGGTCACGTCGCCCGCTGCTTCCTCTACGATGAGGCAGCCAAGGACCAGCGGCCTATCGAAGTCCCGACCGCGCCGCGTGTTTCGCTCAGCGATGTTGCGGCGACACCGCAAGCCCTCGCGGAGAGGCATCAGTAGTGGCCGTCGCTGCGCAACCAACAGCCGCCCCGACGACGGACCTCGTTGCCGTTAAAGACCTTTTCAAATACTTTCCGATTCATGCCGGTCTCCTATCGCGCCACGTCGGTGACGTAAAGGCGGTCGACGGGGTGGATTTCAGCATCCCTGCCGGTGAGACACTGGGACTGGTCGGAGAATCGGGCTCAGGCAAGAGCACCATCGGCCGCGTTCTGCTCCGCCTGCTCCCTGCCACCAGCGGCGAGGTGTATTTTCAAGGGGAGAACATCCTCAATATCGGCCGCGACGAACTGCGCAAGCTGCGCAAAGAGATGCAGATCATTTTCCAGGACCCCTATGCCTCACTCAATCCACGCATGACCGTAGGCGATATTGTCGGCGAGCCGCTACGCATCCATCACATTGCGAGCGGCAAAGATGCCGACGCGAAGGTTCAGGATCTCCTTAAGATGGTCGGCTTGCAGCCCTATCATGCGAATCGTTATCCGCACGAATTTTCGGGCGGCCAGCGCCAGCGCATCGGTATTGCCCGCGCGCTTGCAGTCGATCCGAAATTTATCGTCTGCGACGAGCCGGTTTCGGCGCTCGACGTTTCTATTCAGGCTCAGGTTATCAACCTGCTCGAGGATCTGCAGAATAAGCTGGGGCTGACCTATCTGTTCATTGCGCACGATCTTTCGGTCGTGCGCCACATCTCGAATCGCGTTGCGGTCATGTATGTCGGCAAGATCGTCGAGCTGGCGAATCGCGATCAGCTCTACGAAAATCCGCTGCACCCATACACGCAGGCGCTGCTCTCAGCGATCCCGATTCCCGATCCGCACGTGGAACGCCGCCGCAAACGAATCATTCTTACCGGTGACATTCCCTCACCCGTTAATCCGCCCTCGGGCTGCCGTTTTCACACACGCTGTCCGGTTGCGTTCGACCGTTGCACGGTCGAGATTCCGGCCTTCAAAGAATACGAACCCGGCCATTTCGCCGCATGCCACTGGGTGGAAGAACACGGCGGCAAAGGCCCGGATCTCACGAAAGGCCCCGTGGTCATCGATTCCGCGGGAGTCTCCGGAATTAAATAATTCAGGTTCTTCATTCTGAACGGCTCCGGTTGGAGCACTTAACGCGACAACACGCTCCAGCGCTTTTAGCTTACGAAGAAAGAAACCGCGCACATCTCGAGCCTTGGGAACCTGCGCGGACGCCTGATTACTACACGCTAGCTTACCAAGAAGCTGCAATGGCAAAGAATGCGGAAGAAGCCGAACGCGGCTTGTGCGCGCGCTTCGTTGCCTTTGATGAGTCAAGCCCGGAGATCGCCGCATGCATCAATCTCTGGAATATTCGACGCGGCGTCAATCAAGCGGCGATTCTCGGCTATTCCGTTGACTCAAGCCGGCTTGGGCGGGGATATGCTACAGAAGCCGCTAGGGCTGTCGTCCGCTATGCGTTCGATGAGTTGAGGCTGCACCGCCTCGAAACCAGCTATCACCCCGAGAACGCGGCAAGCGGGCGGGTCTTGCGAAAACTGGGTTTTTCCGTCGAAGGCTATGCTCGCGATTACTTGCGGATCGCAGGGGAATGGCGGGATGCGATCCTTGTCGGGCTTATCAACGGCGCGTGGACGGAATAAAAGAAGAGCGATCTTTCGATCGCTCTTTTTTATTTGCGCGACGTTAGGCTTTCTTTTTGCGTCCGCCCTTTTTCTTGCGTCCGCCGGCTGCCTTTTTACGGCCACCAGCTTTTTTTCGTCCGCCGGCTGCTTTTTTACGTCCGCCGGCTTTTTTCTTGCGTCCGCCCGCGGCTTTCTTACGACCACCGGCTTTTTTACGTCCGCCCGCAGCCTTCTTACGGCCACCGGCTTTCTTCTTGCGTCCTCCGGCGGCTTTCTTACGGCCTCCAGCTTTCTTACGCGCGCCGGCTTTCTTACGTCCACCAGCTGCTGCTTTTTTACGGCCGCCGGTTTTCTTGCGGGCGCCGGTCGTTGCTTTGCGAGCACCGGTTGCCTTGCGGGCTTTCTTGCGGCGCTTTTTAGCGGGGGCTACTTCAGCCATCGTTCCGCCGTTATGCATCATGTCGGAATCCATTGATCCTCCTCGTCCCCGCGGGACGAACTTGAACTTCTTGGATAGCATTGCACATTGCAATACTGCTGCAGGCATAGTAACTTTTTTTTGATAATTTTGCAAATTTTGGGTGCGCGCGGGATGCGACAATCGCGCGCAATATGCGGTTGAGGCGCTTCATTAGAAGACCTATTTTAGGCACAAATGCTCCCACGGCGGCCTTCTGATTTGCCCCGGGGTTGACGGGCGAGATATACTTAGCCCCGTGAAAAAGCCCCTGATCATCGTCGAGTCGCCGACCAAGGCCAGGACGATCAAGAAGTTTCTCCCGCCCCGCTACGTCGTCAAAGCGTCCGTCGGGCATGTGCGCGATTTGCCGAAGAGCACGCTCGGGGTTGATACGGAGCACGACTTCACTCCCAAGTATCTGACGATCAAGGGCAAGGGTGACATTATTAAAGAGCTTAAGGCTGCCGTCAAAAACGCAAGCGACGTCTATCTTGCGAGCGATCCGGATCGCGAAGGCGAAGCCATCGCGTGGCACTTGGCCGAGTTGCTCAAGCTCCCCAATGCCAAGCGTATCGAGCTGCACGAAATCACAAAAGACGCGGTGCTCGCGGCAATTAAGGATCCGCACCACATCGATCTCGACCGGGTCAACGCGCAACAGGCGCGCCGTATCCTCGATCGCTTGGTGGGCTATAAAATTTCGCCGCTTCTGTGGGCGAAAGTCCGTGGCGGCCTCTCTGCCGGACGCGTGCAATCGGTCGCGGTCAAGCTCATCGTCGATCGCGAACGCGAAATTCAGAAATTCATGCCGCGTGAATATTGGTCCGTCACGGCGTTCCTTACGGGCCCGAGCACTCCGGAGTTGGTCTTTCCGGCCGAGTTGATCGCCCGCGATAGCGAGAAACTCGAGGTCACCAAACAAAAAGAAGCCGACACGGTTGTGGCAGAGCTTGCCGGCGCGCAGTACCGGGTGGATTCGGTTAAGAATCGCGAAGTGCGCCGCAACGCGCCCGCACCGTTCACAACCTCGACGTTGCAGCAAGAAGCTTCGCGGCGTCTCAAGGTTCGTGTCCGCCGCACGATGCAGCTCGCGCAGGGGCTGTACGAGGGGGTGGATCTTGGAAGCGAAGGCACCCAAGGTTTGATCACCTACATGCGCACCGATTCAACGCGCATCTCGGATTCCGCAAAAGAGGCGGCGCGCGATTTCATCGTCGCCACCTATGGCGAGCAGTATCATTCGGGCCGCGTTCACAAGATTAAAGAAGGCGCGCAGGATGCGCACGAAGCGATCCGGCCCACATCGGTGGACCGCACGCCGGAGAAGCTTGCGGGCATCCTCAAGCGCGACGAACTGCGGCTTTATACGCTAATCTGGGAAAGATTTGTTGCCTCGCAGATGACATCCGCGGTGCTCGATCAAACCACGGTCGACATCAAGGCCAAGCGCTATACGTTCCGCGCAACCGGGAGCGTGATGAAATTCCAGGGCTTCACAAAAGTCTACGAGGAAGCCAAAGACGACGATGCGGCTGCTGCTGCACCCGCAGCCGCGGCAAAGAACGGCAAGGCGCCCGCCGCCAAGACCAAAGTACGGCTGCCCGAATTGCACGAGCGCGAAGACCTCAATTTCGAGCGTCTCGATCCCAAGCAACATTTTACGGAGCCGCCCCCGCGTTTTACGGAAGCTTCGCTCGTCAAGGCGCTGGAAGAAAACAGCATCGGCCGGCCGTCAACGTACAGCACGATTGTCGAGACCATCCAGGCGCGCCAGTATGTCATTCAAACCGACCGCCGTTTTCATCCAACGGAGATCGGCATCGCGGTCAACGATCTGCTCGCCGAGCACTTCCCCGACATCGTCGATTTGGAATTTACCGCCACGATGGAAGGCAATCTTGACCGTGTTGCGGTCGGTACCGAAGACTGGGTCGCCGTGCTGCGCAAATTCTATGTGCCGTTTGCCGCCGAACTCGAAGCGGCTGAACTGAAACTTCCCAAGATTGAAGTCAAAGATGAGCCGACCGACGAGATTTGCCAAAATTGCGGGAAGCCAATGGTCATCAAGACGGGGCGCTTCGGGCGGTTCATTTCATGCACCGGCTATCCCGAATGCAAGACGACGCGCCCGATTCTCAAAGATACCGGCGCCAAATGTCCCAAGGACGGCGGGATGGTGGTCGAGCGCAAATCGCGCAAGGGCCGCATCTTCTATGGATGCGCAAACTATCCTAAGTGCGACTTTGTGTCGTGGGATCGCGTCGTGCCCGAGCCTTGTCCCGTGTGCGGCTCATACGTCGTTGCGAAAACGAAGCGCGGCGGGGTGACCGTGCTCGAATGTCATGCGGATAAAGAGCACGACACGAGTTCCATTGCGACCGAGAAACCGGACGAAGCACCGGAACCCGTCGAGGTCTAAATGCTCACCGTGATCGGCGGGGGACTTGCGGGGTGCGAAGCAGCCTGGCAGGCTGCCGAGTGCGGCGTCGATGTGGAGCTGTTCGAAATGCGCCCGCACAAGAGCGGACCCGCGCATAAGACCGGTGACCTCGCGGAACTGGTGTGCAGCAACTCGCTGCGTGGCGCCGCGCTTGAGAACGCGGTTGGATTGCTCAAAGAAGAACTCGCGCGTCTCGATTCGCTCATCATCACCTCTGCGCGCGAAGCGGCAGTACCGGCGGGCGGCGCACTGGCGGTTGACCGCGAGGTTTTTGCGCAACGCGTGCAAGGACGGCTCGAAGCCCATCCCAACATCCGCGTGCGCCGCGAAGAAGTCATCGCAATTCCACTCGACCGCCCGGCGATCGTGGCGTGTGGACCGTTGCCCGGTGATGCATTGCTCGCAGATATAGATCGTTTGGTCGGCGGCGCGGGACGGTTGCATTACTTTGATGCGGCCTCACCGATCGTTTCGGCCGACTCCATCGACGAATCGCAGATGTACCGCAAGTCGCGCTACGATAAAGGCGAGGGCTCGGACTATCTGAACATTCCGCTCGATAAAGTGCAGTATGCGCAGCTCGTCGCCGATTTGCGCGATCTTCCAAAACACGAACCCAAAGACTTCGAGACGGATTCGAGCACGCCATATTTCGAGGGTTGTTTGCCGGTTGAGGAGATGGCGGTGCGCGGAGAAGATACGCTGCGCTTCGGCCCGCTAAAACCGGTGGGGCTACAGGACCCACGCACGGGAATTCGCCCTTACGCGGTCGTGCAATTGCGCAAAGAGAATATCGAAGGCACGGCTTTTAATCTCGTCGGGTTTCAAACACGCCTGACGTGGCCTGCGCAAAAAGAGGCTTTCGGGAAACTACCCGGACTGCAAAATGCGGAGTGGCTGCGCTTGGGCGTGATGCATCGCAATACGTTTATCGATTCGCCGCGCTTGCTCGATGCGGATTTACGTTTGCGCGGGCACGAGCAGCTGTTCTTTGCCGGACAGATCACGGGTGCGGAAGGCTATGTTGAAGCGGCCGCGTGCGGAGCTATTTCGGCAATCGCCGCTTCGCGCCAAATCTTAGGGCTGCGCCAAATCGATGTTCCAAAGGAAACGGCGCTCGGCGCGGTGATCGCGCATTTACAAAACACCGTAACGAATGATTTCCAACCCGCAAATGTGACGTGGGCGCCGTTTCCACCGTTGCGCAAAA
>JACRUB010000188.1 GCA_014305015.1 Vulcanimicrobiota bacterium
TGGAACGGGATTGAATAGTGAGCCGCGAGGGTGAATCCTTTTCGCTAACGGATTAGGAGCCCGGACCGTTGAGCGAAGCATCCGAGTTACGATTCGATCAGAACTCCATGCCGCACGCATATGATGAGTATCTCGTGCCGCGGCTTTACACGCCGTGGGCGCGCAAGCTCCTCGAGACTGCAAAACTCGGCCCCAATCATCACCTGCTTGACGTCGCCTGTGGGACGGGTGCGGTTGCGCGCTTGGCGGGGCCCGTCGTTGGAATGCGTGGTCGCGTCGTCGCCTGTGATCTCTCCCGCCCGATGCTCGACGCCGCGCGGGCTCATCACCGGTTGCCGACCGCCGCGGGAATCGAGTACTTTGAAGTCGCTGCGGAAGAACTACCGTTTGAAGATCGCAGTTTTCAAGTCGTCACCGTCCAGCACGGTTTACAATATTTCAAACAGCGTGGGCGCGCCGTCGCGCAGATTTCGCGCGTGCTCCAAAAGGGCGGCCGCATCGGTGCATCGATTTGGGGATCGCTCGAGACCTGTCATTTTTGGCACGCACTCGCGATCGCTTTTAAGAAGTCGATTCCACCGCTCAATGAGGAGTTGCTCAAAGCCAATGCTTTTACCGGCGCCGAGGCGCTTGGGGAACTGCTCGAAGCAGTCGGCTTCATCAAGGTTGAGATTCATACGGAGAAGATGCCGATGGTTTTTCGAAGACGGTGTTGCGCAGGCTCTGCAAGCCGTGCGCGGCACACCCTTCGGTCCGAAGATATTCGAGTTGGCTACCATCCGGCACGTGTTCGAAGCGGCGGCGAAACCGGTCTTTGAGCACTTACTCACCGAGCGGGGCGTCGTCTTTGAAATGACCGCACATACCGCGACGGGTGTAAAACCCTAGTGCACCTCGACATGCATGACGAGGCACACTGAGCGGCGAAGGGCATTTTTGTGATTTTAGACCACTCGGGGGCTATGCATTGTGAGCAATAAACACGGGGGCGCATTCGAGTTTCGCGCGGTCGACGTGACCGGTGCGTATGTCGAGCACCTCATGCCGCGTATCTTCGATCCACTTGCGCTCGTGCTGTTGGATGCAGCGCGTTTTTCGCGGGGTGAGCGCATGCTCGATGTAGCCAGCGGACCGGGAACGGTCGCGCGCATGGCGACGGAACTGGTCGGTCCCTTCGGACACGTTACCGCCGAAGATATCAGCGAAGAGATGGACGCCGTCAAGCTCAGCATGCCCGGAAAAAGGAATACGCCACCCGTTGAGTACGACGCGACCGATTCGCAGAAACTACCGTTCGAAGATTTCGAATTCGATCTCGTGATCTGCCAGCAGGGCCTTCAGTTTTTCCCGGACAAGCAAGCGGCGCTTGCTGAGATGCATCGCGTCCTCAAGCCGGCCGGACGTCTCGCGGTTGCCGTTTGGGCGCAAATCGAACAATGCCCGTATTTCGATGCGATGCATCACGCGCTGCAAGAAACCGTTCCGCCGGAAATTGCGGACATGATTCTCAAACCGTTCGATTTCCCGTTTATGAATGCGCTGACGTTCGAACTCAAGAACGCCGGCTTCTGCGACGTGCACGCCGAGACGGTGTCGCGTCCATTGATTTTCGAAGAAGGCGTCGAACACGCAATTCGAGCGATGGATGGAACGCCGCTCGCGCCGCACTTAGAGAAACTCCCGCAAGAGCAACGCAACGCCTTTGAGGCTGCGGCAAAACGGTACTTGCATTCGCTTATCTGGGACGACCGTGTTGAAACAATTATGGTTTCCAATATCGCCGTGGGACACTGCGCTACATAATTGCCGCGCATTCCTTTCCCCACGAAGAAAGTCACGAAGAAGGTCGCGGACGAAGAACTCGCGATCCTTGAGCGCGCCTATCCCAACGCCGTCACCGCGCTTCGGTACGCAAGCGCATTCGAGCTGCTAATCGCGGTTGTGCTCTCGGCACAGAACACGGATGCGCGAGTTAATCTCACGACGCCCGTGCTATTCAAGAAATACCCAACGCCTCAAAAGCTCGCAAAGGCCAAGCAAGAAGACGTCGAGCAGATCATTCGTTCGTGCGGCTTCTTCCGGATGAAAGCAAAAAACATCATTGCGGCATCCAAACAGATCGTGGAGAATCATGCCGGCGAAGTGCCGTCCACGCGCGAGGAACTCGAGGCGCTCCCTGGGGTAGGCCGCAAGAGCGCCAACGTCGTGCTCTCGGTCGTTTTTGAAGAGGCCGCGTTTGCGGTCGATACGCATGTATTTCGCGTGTCGCACCGCCTGGGCTTAACCACAGGTAAAACGCCTCGCGACGTAGAGAACGACGTAACCAAACTCGTGCCGCCGGAAAAGTGGAGACATGCGCATCATTGGTTGATTCTGCATGGCCGCGCGATTTGCAAAGCTCCCGTTCCGAAATGCGGAGAGTGTCCGGTGGCGGCGATTTGTCCAACGCCACCGGTCATCAAGAAGATGAACGCCTTAAAGCGGAATGGGGCCGGGTCCGTCAAGGTGCGGCGGGCGCGGTAGTTCAGCATCTTTGACGACGAGCTTTAAGAGCTCAGTCGGAGTGAGTGTTTCACCGTACCCGGCTTCGGTTGAAATTTTCGAGAGATTCGTAAATGCCGGGACCTCCGCATCCGGATCGAAAGCGTACTCTCCCTCGAGGCCAAGGCCCGTAATTCGTACGAGTTGCTGCACTTCATCGAGATCCAGCGAAATGCGGTGCTCGCCGAAACGCAAGCGAATGCGCAGCGGTTTTTCTAAACGAATGAACTTCACGCCGTTCTTTCCGAGGATCGAATTCAGTCGCCGGATGCCGACTTGCAGACTCTTTGCAAAGGCGCTGAGCGCTTCCTCAGCGTCTTCGTAGCGATGTTTGCCCGGCGTGGGCACCGCCGAATCGATAGCGCTGCCAAGATCGCGGCGTGCGCGAATACGCATCGCGGCCGCAACGATCGGATTTGGATTTAGGTCTTCCTCACTCGGCATGTTGGTGAGCCTTTCGCAATAGGTTGGGAAAAACCTAACTGGTTGTCGTATGTAGCTCACATGAGTGAAGCCGTTCCACCGACCACGCCTGTGGTGGTGGATGTCCCTGGTTGGAATCGTGTGAAACCCCGAATTCCCGATACCGCGCAACGCCGCACGCTCGAAAAACAGCGCAGCGTGCGGCAAATCGTCTTTGGCGTTCAGGACGGCATTTTGACGACTTTGGGCATCGTTACCGGAATCGGTGTTGCCGAAGGGCAACGCTCAACGGTCCTTATTGCCGGAGGCCTAGCACTTCTTGCGGGTGCGCTTTCAATGGGCGTCGGCGAATATTTGGGCGGCAAATCCGAGCGCGAGGTCGTGCAAGCTACCATCGATATGGAAAAACGGGAGATGGAAGCAAACCCGCAAGACGAGTTCACAGAGCAGGTTGCGTACTACAAACTCAAAGGCTTCAGCGCCGATGAAGCGCACATGATCGTCTCGCGGCTGACGCAAAATCCCGAGATTTACTTGTACGAAATGATGCGCGACGAATTTGGAATCGATCCGCGCGTCGCCGAAGACGACTCGATCAAACCGGCTGTCTCGATGGCTGCCTCGTATGCAGTTGGCTCGATGGTTCCAATTTTGCCTTATCTCTTCACGGGCACCGCCTGGGTAGCGACGGTAGCCGGTTTGATTCTGGCCGCCCTTGCGCTTTTCGGGATCGGCTTTTATGCGGCACGCAACAGCGATCGAAATCCATGGATAAAAGGCGCAGAGATCGTAGCGCTCGCGGCTGCGGTTTTTGCCGTGAGCTATGCAGCCGGTCGCTTTATTCCGCCGCTCTTTGGACACGCGCCGGTCGCCGTGGGCGGTTAGACGGGCTCAAAAAAAAGCGCGGCGTTTGCACGCCGCGCGAATAATAAACGAGAATAAGGACTAGACTTACTTCTTGGTCTTCTTGGTTGCTTTCATTGCTGCCGGCTTTTTGGCGGCAACTTTCTTGGCGGCAACTTTGCGAGCCATCTTGGTCTTTTTAGCGGCCTTCTTGGCTGCTTTCTTCTTAGCTACCGGCTTGGTAACTTTTTTAGCAGCGGTCTTTTTGATCGTTGCTTTTTTGGTCGCCTTTTTGGCCGGAACGGATGCCTTTTTGCTTGCAGTTGCCATTGTCGTGGTCTTAGCTTTCGGTGCGTTTGCAGCGAAGGCCGAGCCCGTCAAAAGGAATGCCGAAGCAATCATAGATGCGAGAATCTTCTTCATGAAATAAATCCCCCTTTCCCCAAAAAATTACCCTCCGTCTTATAGACGGAGAGCCAGACGCTCGAGAGAAATAAACGAGCGTCACATCCCTATAACGAGGAATGACGCTCGCAAAGTTCGCTTTGGCGGGGCCGGCCCCTTTTGAATAATTACGCTTGTGTTATGTCGAGCCGTTCGCGGGCGGTTTCCACTTGCCGACTAAGGCTCGCGAGATCACCAGGCGCTGAATCTGCTGGGTGCCCTCGTAGATTTGCGTGATTTTGGCATCGCGCATCATGCGCTCGACCGGGTACTCCGTGGAGTAGCCGAAGCCGCCAAGGATCTGTACAGCGTCCGTCGTGACGCTCATCGCGACATCGCCGGCCTTGAGCTTGCACATTGCCGCCCAAAGGCCGACATCCGGCGCGTTTTCATCGCACTTTCGCGCGCATTCGTACACAAGTAAACGCGCGGCCTCAACCTCGGTCTTCATGTCTGCGAGCAAAAATCCGACGCCCTGTTGTTGCCCGATCGGCTTACCGAAGGCGACCCGTTCCTTCGCGTAATTTGCCGCATAGTCGAGCGCGCCGGCGGCGATTCCCAATGCTTGGGCGGCGATACCCGGCCGGGATTTATCGAGAACTTTCATAGCGATCTTGAAGCCTTCGCCTTCGGGACCAAGCAGATTTTCTGCCGGCACTTCGCAGTCTTCAAAGGAAAGCTCAACGGTGGGTGATCCTCGGATTCCCATTTTTTTCTCTTTTTTGCCGACCTTGAAACCCTTGAAGTCTTTCTCAACGATGAAGGCGCTAATACCGCCCGGACCCTTCGTGGGATCCGTAACGGCAAAGACGCAGATGACGTCGGCAACGCTGCCGTGTGTGATCCAAATCTTCGTTCCGTTGAGAATCCACTTGGCGCCTTTTTTCTCGGCGCGCGTGCGCATCGATCCGGCGGCGTCCGAGCCGCTTCCCGCTTCAGTCAGCGCGTAGGCGGCAATCCATTCTCCCGAAGCCAATTTTGGAATGTACCTTTTCTTTTGTTCGTCGCTGCCGCCGATCAATATCGGAAGGGCGCCAAGCTCTTGAACCGCCACGATGAGCGAACTCGAAGCGCATGCCTTCGCAATCTCCTCGACGACCTTTACGTAGGTCACGAACGAGCCGCCGAGACCGCCGTATTCTGCCGGGAACGGAATTCCCATCAAATCGTTCTCGGCGAATAATTTCTTGATGTCGTACGCGAACTCGCCTTTTTCGTCGATTTCAGCGGCACGCGGTGCGACTTTTTCTGAAACAAGCTGACGCACGACCTCGAGGATCATCGCCTCTTCTTCGGACGAAGTATGCGTGGCTACGGCCATATCGGAACTCCTGGTTTGGCAAATGGGAATGGGAGCTTTCGGCCGGGACAACCGACCGCCCTGGAGTATAGTCGAGTTGATGAAAACGCTTTTTCGGCGCGCCCTCGGGGAATCGCGCATGTTTGAAAATGTACGGCGCGCCATGGTCGGGGGGCCCCAGCTCGGCTGGGGGGCGCGCAGCCCAGCGCGGAGTGCCTGTTAGATGGACCAAGTGGTTTCGAGCGCAAAGGCTGCGGTTGCTGATATTCCGAGCGGTGCGACGCTGGCCGTCGGCGGCTTCGGCCTGAGCGGCATCCCGCACAACTTGATAGAGGCGCTGCTGGAGCAAGGCGCGACCGATCTCGTGACGGTCTCCAACAACTGTGGCGTTGACGGCTGGGGGCTGGGCGTTTTGCTTGATGCGAAACGAATCCGGCGCACCACCGGCTCGTATGTCGGTGAGAATAAGGAATTCGAACGGCAGTATTTGCACGGCGAATTGGAAGTCGAACTCGTTCCGCAAGGGACGCTCGCCGAGCGCCTGCGCGCGGGCGGCGCCGGAATTCCCGCTTTTTATACATCTGCGGGTGTCGGCACCCAAGTTGCCGAGGGCGGTCTGCCGTGGCGGCATGCCGAGGATGGATCGATCGCGTTCCCTTCGCCGAAGAAAGAAACGCGCACGTTCAACGGCCGCGAATATGTCTTAGAAGAGGGCATCGTCTGCGATTTTGCTCTGGTGCGCGCAAGCAAGGGCGATCGGCACGGCAATCTGTACTACAACAAAGCAACGCGCAATTTCAATCCGCTGTGCGCAACGGCCGGCCGCATTACGATCGCCGAAGTGGAAGAGCTCGTTGAGCCAGGTGAGATTCGGCCTGAAGACGTGCACACGCCGGGAATCTTCGTGCAGCGTGTGGTTCTCGTTGGACCGCAAGGAAAACGTATCGAACGCGTCACGACCAGGAAACGTCAGAACGGAGCAAACTGATGCCGCTTTCACGCGAACAACTGGCTGAGCGCGTCGCGCAAGAGCTGCAGAACGACCAGTACGTCAATCTCGGAATCGGATTGCCGACGCTCGTTCCCAACTACGTTCCCAAAGGTGTTACAGTCGTGCTGCAGAGCGAGAACGGCATCTTGGGATTCGGACCATATCCGTACGAAGGTGAAGAAGATGCCGATTTGATCAATGCCGGTAAGGAAACAGTAACGACTTTGCCGGGTGCTTCATTTTTCGATTCCGCTGCATCGTTTGGAATGATTCGTGGTGGGCACATCGACGTTGCAATTCTCGGCGCGATGCAAGTTTCCGAGAACGGAGACATTGCGAATTGGATGATTCCGCGCAAGATGGTCAAGGGTATGGGCGGTGCGATGGACCTCGTTCATGGCGCGAAGCGCGTCATCGTGATGATGGAACACGTCGCAAAAGGCGGCGCACATAAGATCGTCAAGCAGTGTTCGTTGCCGCTGACCGGTAAGCACGTCGTCGAACGCATCATCACCGACATGGCGGTACTCGATCTTACTCCGGAAGGCCTCATGCTACGCGAACTCGCGCCGGATGTAAGCATCGACGACGTTCGTGCTGCAACCGAACCGCAGATTCACGTTCCGGTCGACCCGAAACGGATGCTACTAAAGGCAGCCGTCTAAGGACGTTAGGTCGCTTTTAATGCTTTCCAAGCACGATCCGGCGCGGGCGGCAGCGAGTCCATATGCTTGAGGAAAAAGGGTAAGGTCCCAGCGCTGTTGATCGGTTAACGGAACCGGAACCGGCCCTTGTGGCATCTCGCGACGGATCGTCGCCTTCAGCGACATTTTGCCAGTCGCGTTTCCAGCTTGACGGGTTTAGCAGGCATTCGCCGGGATCATTCCGCTCATGGTGCCCATAGCTAGCAGCATGCGGGCCGATTCTAAGGGTGTCCTGGGAGAGGCTACGTCGCGGT
>JACRUB010000089.1 GCA_014305015.1 Vulcanimicrobiota bacterium
CAGCGAGTTCTCACCGGCTTGCGCGAGCACGGGGTCGAGCTGGCGGCAATCACCCTGCATTGCGGTGTGGCGAGTTTTGAATCGCCGGAGCGCCCCTCGATCGAACGCTATAGCGTTCACTCTGAAACCGCCGAGGCTATCAACCATGCACGCAACGAAAAGCGGCGAGTGATTGCGGTTGGTACAACAGCGCTGCGCGCAATAGAGAGTGCGGCGCAAAATGGGATCGTCGTCGCCTCAAGAGGCTGGACCGACTTGATCATCGATGAACAGCGCGGGGTAGAACTCGTTGATGGGCTATTGACGGGTTTTCATACGGTGGGCGCTACGCACCAATGGATACTGCGTGCGTTTCTAGATCCTGAGCGGCTTGCAGAGGCTTACGATGAAGCCGCGCAAAACGGGTATTTTCAGCACGAATTCGGGGACGTTCACCTGATCGCCTAAATGCTTGGAGATGCTATGGAAACGCGTGTCGATGAGATTGCTCCGCAAATCTATCGAATCTCGACCTTCATTCCGCAATCCGGATTGGTCTTCAATCAGTTTTTCGTTGACGCGGAAGAGCCGTTGCTTTTTCACACCGGCATGAGTGCGCTTTTCCCGATCGTATCGGAACACGTGAAGCGTGTGCTCGATCCTTCACGGCTTCGCTGGATCATGTTCGGCCACTACGAAGCCGATGAATGCGGCGCGATGAACCGCTGGTTGGAAGTGGCGCCCTCGGCAACCGTCGCGCACAGCGCTGTCGGCATTATGACTTCCATTAACGATCAAGCGTTACGACCGGGGCGGCCGATGCAGAGCGGCGACACAATCGACTTAGGTGGAAAGCGCATTCGCTACATCGCGACGCCGCACGTCCCCCACGGTTGGGATGCCGGGGTCATCTACGAAGAGACGACCCGCACACTCTTTGCCGGCGACCTTTTTACGCGCCTCGGCAAAGGAACGCACACGACGGACGCGAGCATTCTCGAACCGGCCTTAGACGCCGAAGACCGGTTTGGCGCAACCGCTCTCACGCCGGCAACTGCGCCGACGATCCGCAACTTGGCGGATCTGGATATTGCGACACTCGCGCTGATGCACGCACCGGCCTTTACAGGCGATGCCTCAAAAGAACTGCAGCAACTCGCGGACGCTTACGAAACCCGGCTCCAGGCAGCAACTCCCTAGGTGTATCTAACCACTGCAGATTGCGGCGGCATTAGTCACTTGCGTCCGCGCTTCTTAGCAGCCCTTTCGGCCATCGAGTCCATCACGGCAGCGCCTTGCTGCATCAATACGCCGGCTCGAACCACAGCGGCGCCCAGCCCGCGCATGCGCTCCGCGCTCGATTCGACGTTTTCGGCCGCTTTTTTAACTGTGCGTTTCACTGTTGTTTTGGCAGGCTTCTTCTTCGCCGTGTTTTTCTTACTCGTCGTCTTCTTCGCCGTCGCCGCTTTTTTCATAGCGCAAATCTTCCCGAAAGCCCCGGCAGCCAAACGGGCGGTTAGGCGCCCGGGGCGGGTGGGTACGTTCTCGGTCATGAGCAAAGACGAGAACCCGGTAAAAGAATTTAGCGAAAACCTCAAAGAGCTGGCCGCCGATCTGGGCGTGCTGTTGCGTAAGGATTTGGAAGAGGCGCGCGCCGAGATGGTTGGAAAAGCCAAAGCCGCGGGCATGGGTGCGGGGCTTATTAGCGGTTCGCTTATGACGGGACTGCTCACGCTTTTCTCGATCACGGTACTGGCGATGGTCCTCCTCTCGGCTGTAATGTCGCTGTGGCTTGCAGTGCTTCTGGTGACAATTTTCTGGGCGATCGCCACCGCCGTCTTAGCGATGGGCGGAAAGAAAAAATTCCAAGAAGCCGGACCGCCTATACCGCAGCACGCCATCAAAAACGTTACCGACGATTTGAAGGCCGCCACACAAGAACTCTAGCAGCGTGGTTCGCATCGGAACGTGCGGATACTCGTACGCCGACTGGAAGGGCAAGTTTTATCCCGCGAAGATCAAGCCGATCGATATGCTTACCTATTACGCGCAGCACTTCAATATCGTGGAAATCGACGCAACCTACTATCGCGTCTTGCCGAAATCGACATTCGAGTCGATGAACTCACGCTCGCCCGCTGAGTTCCGCTTTGCGGTGAAATTGCCCGGCACCGCAACGCATGCGTCCGCCGAATCCCGAGGGACCGTACATCCGGACGTTGCGCTCTTTTATGAAAACCTCGAACCGCTCATCGAGCATCAGAAGCTGGCATGCATTCTAATGCAATTTCCAAACTCGTTTAAGCCCACGCCTGAAAACGATAGTTATCTTGAAAAGTTGCGAAACGCTCTCAAGGGACTGGTTACGGTTGCAGAATTTCGAAACCGCGATTGGCAAACGCCGAAGACACTTGAGCTGCTCAGAGCCCTGGATATCGGAATCTGTAACGTCGACGGTCCGCAGTTTAAATCACTTCCGCGCGCCTCGTCTGAGGTCGCGGGCGAGTTCGCGTATATTCGCTTTCACGGCCGCAACTACAAGACGTGGTGGAACGGCACCGCGACGAGCCGGTACGATTATCTTTACTCCGCAGAGGAGTTGGAGCCGTGGGTCGAGCGCATTGAAACGGTCTCCGCCGCAGCCAAAGAGACCGTAGTCCTTTTCAACAATCACGCGAGTGCCAACGCGACGGTCAATGCCAAGCAAATGCAAGAGTTGCTGTCCGCACCGGCTTCTTGAAGGTTATCGGCCGGTAATAAAGTGCAATCCGCCGCATGAGGCGAGCAGAACGAGTGTAACGACCGCGCTAATTAGCAACGATCCGACACAGCCCATCCGATTGCTAGAGAAAAAGAACATTCGCGCAGAGTACCCGATCTGCGCATGGGCGAAACGTTAGGTGCCTTTCTCAGCTCCGATGTAATGAATCCACTTCACCAAAAACTGAGGGACGGTGACGGTATGACTAGCACTACCGTAAATGAAGTAATATTCATCGTGCGGCGAGCGGCGGTGAAACGCGAACGATACGTTGGGACAATAGCCGAGTGCCGTGGGTGCACCCGGATGCGCAATGAAACAGCTCGGCCCCGCGCTCACACCGTTGAGAACCGGCGGCGGCCCGAAGAACCGGCGTACGCCGAGGGCGAATGACGTGTCTGGATCGAGCTGGTACGCAAAGCTCGCGCGCTCGAGCCACTGAATATTCGTTCTCGATCCGTTGGGCAGAGGATTGTCGAGGTATTGGCGCGTCGTGTCGGCTTGCAGCGAGAGCGCGCCACGTTGTCCGACTTTAATTGTCGTCGAACGGTACCATGCATCGAGCCGGCCATCACCGTAGCGTCCGGTAACGTACAAGAGCGATGTCGGTGTTGCCGTTCCGGCGTGGTAGATGATCCGCGTCGACTCTTGCGTTACGGGTATCACGGCGCCGTTGATCATCGCGTAGCTCGAGCCGCCGTCAAGCACGACTTCCCAAAATTTGCGGGTCGTTGCGTCCAGCTGAACGTTGAAATCAGACTGGGTAAGGCCCGCCGGCGCATGATACACGTCGTCATAAATGTTAAAGCTGATGTTCTTAAACGAACTTCCCGCCGGCACCCAATTCCTATTGTAGAACCAACCATAGCCATTCATCTCGGTTGGGCTTCCCGCGGCATCGGTTGAATGCGTAAAGAAGCCGTCGAACGGGTTGTATTGCGCCCCGAGCTTGCGCAAGCCGCCCCCGAAGAAGTGATACGGGCCATAGTGACCGTAACCGATCTCCGAGAAATGTGCCTGACTGGAATCGGTAATCCAATTCCCGGTGGCCGACTCATAACCCATGTTGGCGTAGATGAAATTGTGGTGCAGATCGTCGTACTTGGCCATAATCTGCGTGGTGTCGTCACGGAACGACGGACCTGGAAGGGACGGCGAGTTACCGTTTACGCCGACGTGCTGAGCCGAGATGCGAAAATTCTGGGAGTTGTTACGAAGCGTAAGCGCCTGCGCAGTGTCGATTCGGCCGAATCCTACGGCGTCAAATCCGGCGAACGTTGCCGGCCCTTGCGTACCTTCGATTGCATACCCATTGCGCGGTGTCGGAATTGCCGGTGTATAGAGTGAAACTTCGGCGTTGCACGCATCGCATTCGTAGACGTTGTAATAATTCGCTCCTTGTGTGAAGAACGGGCGCGTTTCGTTAAAGAAGCGCCGAAAAGCGGTCGGTGCAATCGTCTGTTGATCTGATTCAACGTTAGAGAAATCCGGGTGAATCGCTGCAAGGATCGAGGTACTGCCGGTAATCGGGATAGAGATATCGGCGCCCGCACGCGAGGTGCTGCCGCCCGCGACCGGCGATGCAACCGCTCCGAGTCCGTAGAGACCTACGCGCGGCTTGGGCCGAGTAGCAACCGCCGCGGGCATGCCAATGAGTGGCATGGCATAATTTTGATCGGGTGTTCCCTGGAAACTCTCGCCGCCACTCCACGCGTAGAGCGCACCCGTGCTCACTTCAAAACGCGTCATGTTAATAAGCCATGTATTCTGACTGGCGCCACGCATAGTTGAAAGAGGCACGCGCATCGTAACGACATATTCGTTTTGCCCGATGTGGCCGACGGAATCCCATGTAGGCTCATAGGAAAGATTCTCACTGGAGACTTGATACCGGGTGCCGATGGGGGTGGAGATAAAGACGTAGCTCACGCCGTTCTTTCCGGCAGGCCACAAGCCGACTTTAACTTCATCATCCGTATCGACGCCGGTATTGTTGTTGCGCTGATTGGCTACGACGGCAGTTCGCGTTTGTTTGGCATCAAACGCGAGAAAAAGCGACTTGCCGTCCGTCAACAGGTAGGCAGTCGTCGGTTCCGCAGCGGCGCCATGCGTGAGCCGATCGTAACTCAGTTGCACCTTTGCCGCTTTTTGCCAAAGCGGATCACGTAGCGTACCGTCTACTTTTGGGGCGGTTTCAACCGTCGGGATCGTAATACTCAGCGTTGCGGCATCGGCTCGCACGAGGCAAGCGGCCACGCAAAAAAGGACGGCTAGGGAAGCGCTCCATTTCATTCTCTTAAAGAATACATTGACAGCGACCGTTCGTCAACTAATTCTTTAGGTGTCGGTGCCAATAACTTGTCACTTCGCAAGATGCCGGGTCCGTAAAGGCTATCCGCCTTTTCGCAGCGTCTGCCACAGAATGCGCAGCACAGCCAGCACTGTAATGACGATCGCCGCCCACACAATCCCGCCGACGACTCCGTATAACCCCTGCGGATGATAGTACATCAGCAAGACGGCGAGGCTGACGATGCAAGCCGCGGCGATGAGCGTGATGTTGACGCGCTCGACCATCCGTTCCATGCGGTCGACCATGGGCTGAAGATCTTCCACGCGTGCCCAAACGCGCAGGTTGCCTCGTTCGAGATCCGCCAGCACCCGGTCGGCGCGGCGCGGAAGATCGATACTCAGTTCGGCAGCATCGACGGCCGAGAGCTTCATGCGCTCAAGCCACTCGTCCGACGTGAGGCGCGAAAGGGCAATCTTCTCCGACACCGGCTTGATGAAATCCTGAATCGTTTTCTCCGGGTCAATTTTCTCGATCAGGCCCTCGCTCATTGCGATCGCTTTAAAAAACATCGCGACCGATCCGGAGAGATGGAGTGCGTGGCACCGGATGAGATCGAGCAGATCGTTTATCGCCGGCCCGAGTGCAACGCGCTCGAGCGAGGTGCTCATATAGCGCTCGATCAGACGCCCAAGTTCTTGAGAAAGCGAGACGCGGTCGATCGGACGCGTAGGCGGCGCGACGTCGATGAGCCGGTCGGTAAACCGCTGCACGTCGTGTCTGTCCAGCGCCACGAAAAGATCGGCGAGATAGCGCCGCGTTTTATCGGTGAGTTTTCCGATCATGCCAAAATCGACCACGCCGACCGTGCCGTTCTCTTGAACGGAAATGTTACCGGGATGCGGGTCGGCGTGAAAAACGCCATGCATGAACGCGGGTTCCAGCACGAACCGCGCGATGCGTTGCGCTACGAGATCGCGGCGTTTATCGGTAAGCACGATGTCGCTACTCGCCTTCTCACCGGGGACCACCGTGAGCACGAGAACGTTCGAGGTACAAAATTCCGGAATGACTTCAGGCAGCGCATACCCTTTGTCGCTCGCAAAGTACGACCGGAACAACTCGATGTTGCGGCCCTCGCGCGTGTAGTCCAATTCGGCACGCAGCATATCGGCAAATTCCGCGACCATTCCGCGCACGTCGTACTCCGCCAGCGCAGGGAATCTTCTCGAAGACGAAGCGGCCAGCGATGTGAGAATATCGAGGTCGATTTCGACAAGCTCTTTGATGCCCGGTTTGCGAATTTTAACGACCACTTCGCGCCCATCGTTTAAGGTCGCGAGATGCACTTGCCCAATCGACGCCGAGCCGAGCGGGACATGTTCGAATGATGCAAACAGTTCGTGCGGACTGGATCCCAAACTCTCAGCTATCTCGACCTCGATCACGCTCGTATCGACGGGCGGAACCGAATCTTGCAATTTTGCAAGTTCCACGAGAAATTCTTCCGGGAGCATATCGCCGCGCGTTGAGAGAACCTGCCCCAGTTTTATGAACGTCGTGCCGAGTTCTTCGCAGGCCTCGCGCGCTTGTTCGGCTTTAAACTGCGTTCCATTTCCGCCGACCGCCGCTAAGCCGTGCTGGGCAAGCACCGCCATAATTTGGCGCTGGCGCTCCGCCTTGGTTTGGACCTCGATCTGCTCCATACGTGGCTGATACCCGAGCAAGCGGGCGGTTTAACGCAACCCCTAGACCTTCATCATCTTCGCCCAGTCGTTGCGACCGATGCGAAGAGCGTCTTCTCCCAATTGCACAAGCGGCGTTTGAGGCAAACGTTCACGCGTGCACAGATCGCTGGCCTGCGTATTGACGTACAGCAGACCCGTCACGAGCTCTCCGCGGGTGCGGGTATCGTGAATAATCTTTAAGGCCCCCGATGCATCCGTGGCATCGTAGTCGAGGTCGAGTTTGCGAAGCAACACATGCGATCCGTCTTCCAACTCGATATCTTGCACCGTGCCGGGCTCATAGTCAACGACGATTTCTTTGGCCGGTGCGATAAAG
This sequence comes from Vulcanimicrobiota bacterium, assembly GCA_014305015.1. Taxonomy (GTDB): domain Bacteria; phylum Vulcanimicrobiota; class Vulcanimicrobiia; order Vulcanimicrobiales; family Vulcanimicrobiaceae; genus JACRUB01. The sequence goes on from JACRUB010000089.1 coordinate 7,095, forward strand.
TCCGGCGTGTGCAACGTGAAGCCGTGTTCTTTGATGTACGCGTAGCTTTTTGTTGAGCCTACGTGATCGTTAAAGGTCACGCAGGGGCTGATGATGTCGAGCACGGCGATGCCGCGGTGCGAGAATGCTGCTTGCAGCAAGGGCACTAACTGTTTGCCGTCGCCCGAGAACGAGCGCGCGACGAAGGTTGCGCCGAGCTCGATCGCAAGGCCGCAGACGTCGATCGTTTCGTATTCGTTGAGCTTTCCGGTTTTGAGAGCGGAGCCAATATCAGCGGTTGCGGAAAACTGCCCTTTCGTCAAACCGTAACAGCCGTTGTCTTCAACGA
>JACRUB010000026.1 GCA_014305015.1 Vulcanimicrobiota bacterium
CCTCCCAGTGCCTGGAGTGGGTCCAGGGGCCGCCGGTCGTCTAACCGGTCCGGATAAGCGAGCGCATAACCGATTGGGACGCGCATATCGGGCGCCGCGAGTTGCGCCTTGACGCTGCCGTCGGTGAAGATGACCGCACCGTGTGCGATGCTCTGCGGATGAACGAGCATGTGCACGCGCGATGGCGGAAGGCCGAAGAGCCGCACGGCTTCGATCATCTCGAGCCCCTTATTCATCATCGTGGCCGAATCGATCGTGTTTTTCACACCCATCTGCCAGGTTGGATGCGCAAGCGCGGACTGGAGCGTGACGTGCCGCAGCTGCTCTTTTGACTTCTGCCAAAACGGACCGCCCGAGGCAGTCAGAATAATTGACTCGACACGCTGCGGATCCTCGCCAACCAAACATTGGAAGATCGCACTGTGCTCGGAATCAACCGGCACAATTTTCGAGCCGCTCTTACGCGCCGCCGCCACGAGCAACTCACCGGCTGCAACGATCAATTCTTTGTTTGCGACGGCCAGATCGATGCCGCGCTCGACGGCTTCGAACGCCACATCGAATGCAATAAAACCGTCGGTCGCAGCAAGTACGATATCGGGCTTGCTCTCGACTGCAACTTGCCGCAGCCCATCGATGCCGCATGCAATGTGCGGATTGTAATCGAGGAGCTCATGGATGTCAGCGGGTTGCAACTCTGCCGTGGAAAAAACGCGCGGCCGGAATTGGTTTGCTTGCGCGACCGCTGCACTCACCCGCCGTCCCGCGGCAATACCGACAACTTCAAAGCGGTCGGGATGCGCCGCGAGCACTTGCAAGGCTTGCGTGCCGATGGACCCCGTCGACCCGAGGATCGCAACTCGCCTTTTCATTGCACTTGCAAGATTCCGACCAGATGCAACGTCCCGAAAAAAGCCATGCCGCCGAAGAGATACGAATCGAAGCGGTCGAGCACACCGCCGTGGCCCTGAATCAACGAACCCGCATCCTTGACACCTGCGTCGCGCTTGAGCGCCGACTCGACTAGGTCGCCGGCCTGCGCGGCAGCGCATGTAATGCCGCCGATGACCACGCCCTGCCACCACACCAAATGAAGCGGCGGATAATAACTGGCGGCAAGTCCAATGGCGATGACGACGAGGAGGGCACCAAACGAACCCTCAATTGTTTTCTTTGGAGAGATTTTTGTAAGCGGCGTGCGGCCGACGAGGCTCCCGACGAGCATCGCGCTGATGTCCGTCATCGCAATAAGCACAACCACGAACAGCGTATAGAGCAACCCAATGGCGGGTTCGCTGCGGATCATTACGAAGTACGAGAGCAGCTTGCCGATATAAAGTACGGCCAGCAGCGTGTAAGCGGTACGCGCAAAATACCCCTTCTGCTCGCCGTACATGCCGATCCAAAAGGTCGCGATAATGATGCCGGCGATCAGCACGCCTTCCCACTTATGCAAGAGGTCGAAGGCTGCGAAGATGATGTACGCGCAGACCGCCACCACCGCAACCGGGTACTCCAACTGCTGGCCTTTGCGCTCGCACAACTGCGTGAGTTCGTAAAGACACGCCAGACCAATGAAAAGCACGAGCAAATAGAACGCATACACGAAGAAGACGCAGCTCAAGCCGATGACGGCGACTACAATTCCGGTGACGACGCGGCTAAGGGTTATGCTCCCCCGAATCGCCGCTGGCGGTTCTGAAACTCGATCAGCGCTCGTTTGAAGTGGTCCTTTGTGAAGTCGGGCCAATACACGTCGGACATGTACAGCTCGGTGTAGGCTACTTGATAGAGAAGAAAGTTCGAGAGCCGGCGCTCGCCACCCGGTCGAATCAGGATATCGGGATCGGGCATGTCGGAAGTGTAAAGGTACGAGGCGATCGATTCTTCATCGATCGCTCCCGGGTCGAGGCGCCCCGATTTTACGTCGGCCGCGATGGCCCGCACGGCATCTTTGAGTTCTTCACGCGCGCTGTAATTGACCGCGAGATTAAGCACGAGGCCGTCATTTGCGGCCGTGCGCTTCACCAGGCCGTCGAGCGCTTCGAAGGACGCCTTCGGCAGGGCTTGATAGCGCCCGATAACGTTAACACGCACGTTGTTGCGCTGAAGCTCGGCAAGCTCGTTCTGTGCAAAATAGATGCAGAGGTCCAGCAAGAGCGAGATCTCTTTTGAATCGCGCCTCCAGTTTTCGGTTGAGAAACCGTAGACCGTCAAAATCGGAATGTTGAAATCGCGGGCGGCGTGCGTCGCTTCGCGCAGAGCTGCGATTCCACGGCGGTGTCCTTCGATGGCCGGCAGGCGGCGGGAGCGCGCCCAGCGGCGGTTGCCGTCCATAATAATGGCAACGTGTTTGGGAAGACGCGTGGGATCGAGATCGAGCTCGTCCAACTTGGGCTCGAGCACTTTAGAGGTCAACTCGCTCGTAGGATTCATAGCCGGCAATCACTTCCAACCGTTCTTCGTCCGGTTCGCGAATACGCAACACTCGAAGCTTTCCGCATCCGAGCGCCGGATAAACCGGACGCAGCACCGAGAAGCTTGTAATTCGCCCCAGTAAGCGTCGAGCTTCGAGAAACTCCATGAGGGCGTGACCCGAGTGATTGCGCAGACCTAGACCTCCATGATTTCTTTTTCTTTAGAGACGACGAGCGCGTCGATTTCTTTGACGTGCTTATCGGTAGCCTTCTGCAGTTGCTCCTGATACCGCTTGCTCTCGTCTTCCGTGATCTTGTGATCTTTGAGCTGCGCTTTGATGTCGTCGTGAATTTTGTGACGGACATTGCGAACCGCAATACGGCCGTCTTCGGCTTTCTTTTTAATGACTTTGACGAGATCTTTGCGGCGGTCTTCGGTGAGCGGTGGAATATTGAGGCGGATATTGCTTCCGTCAACATTTGGAGTCAATCCGAGATCGCTTTTCTCGATGGCCTTTTTGATGTCGCCGACCGTGGTGCGATCGAACGCGGCAATCTGCAACGAGCGCGGGTCCGGAGAACTCACGCTTGCAACTTGCTTGAGCGGAACCGATGCGCCATACGCCTCGACATGCAAACGGTCGAGCAGCGCGGGGGTGGCGCGGCCGGTGCGAACGCCGGCAAATTCCGAGCGCGTCACTTCGAGCGCCTTCTGCATTTTGGAATCGGCGTCTTTTATGAATTGACTATCACTCATGCTCGTACTGCTCCAGATTACCGGCACTGCGCTCTAAGCTCCGCGGGATTTCGGGTTCGAAATCATCCCCCCATTGCAAGCAATGGGGCCCCCAAAATAATGGGCGCATCGTCCGTTTACTAATACCCACATTCCCCTCGGGCGCCCTAAACAACATTGGCCGTGGCTCTTTTCTGTTTGCCGACAAAAGTTCCGATGTGCTCGCCCCAGACGACGCGCCGGATATTTCCCTCGACTGCCATGTCGAAGACGATAATCGGAAGATCGTTATCCATGCACAGCGTGAGCGCCGTGTTGTCCATCACTTCGAGCCCGCGCTGCAAAACTTCTAAGTAATCGAGTTGCGCGAAGCGCGTCGCCGAGGGATCTTTCATGGGATCCGCAGAGTAGATACCGTCAACTTTGGTGGCTTTGAGAATGGCTTGCGCATTGACTTCAACCGCACGAAGCGCAGCCGTCGTATCCGTCGTGAAGTACGGGTTGCCGGTGCCTGCCGCGAAAATGACCACGCGGCCTTTTTCGAGATGCCGGATCGCTTTGCGGCGGATGTACGGTTCGGCGATTTGATGCATCGCGATCGCGGTTTGCACGCGCGAGGGCATCCCCATCCGTTCGAGCGCATCTTGCAGCGCAAGTGCGTTAATCACGGTCGCCAGCATCCCCATGTAGTCCGCCGTCGAGCGGTCCATGCCATGCTCTTCGTGCACCTTGCCGCGCCAAATATTCCCGCCGCCGACCACCACCGCGACCGAAACGCCCGCTTGGGCAATCTCGGCAATTTGGTTGGCCATGATCTGCGTCGTCTCAACATCAACGCCGGTCTCCGTTCCGGAGAACGCCTCGCCGGAGATCTTGAGAAGAATGCGAGAGTATCGTGGCTGGCTATTAATTATTGCGAATCTCCCAGCGCGTACTTCGTAAAGCGGCGCACGCGAATGCGCTCGCCGAGGACGCCGACAACGCCGCCGATCAGCTCGCTGATGCTCATCGAGTCGTCTTTGACGAACGGCTGGTCGAGCAGCACGTGCTCCTCGTACCACTTGTTCAACTTGCCGTCGACGATCTTCTGCACGATCTCCGCGGGTTTACCAGGCGGCACGCTGGCTTGCAGCTCCGTGCGCACCTTCTCGATGACTTCGGCCGGAACGCTCTCGCGGTCCACATACTACGGGGACATCGCCGCGATATGCAAAGCGAGGTCTTTAGAAAGCTCCGAGAACTTGGGATTGCGTGCGACAAAGTCGGTCTCGCTGTTGACCTCAACAAGCACACCGATCTTACCGCCGGCGTGAATGTAGCTTGTGACCATGCCTTCGTTTGCCGCGCGTTCTGCCTTCTTCTCGAGATTGGCTTTGCCGCGCTCGATGAGACCTTTTTTGGCCTTGTCGTAGTCGCCCTCGGCATCGATTAACGCCTTGCGGCAGTCGAGCATCGGGGCCTGCGTCTCTTCGCGCAGCTTTTTGATTTCGTCGCTCGTGGGTTTGTAGGTCATGGCGGTGGTCACTATTCTTCTCCGTATTTCGTGTTAGACTGCGGCAGGTTCTTCCGTTTGTTCGGCGGCGGGCGCGGTCGCGTACTGGCTATAGTCCGCGGCTTCTTCTCCGGCTTCGGCGTCGACTGAACTTTCGGTCTCGGTCTTGCCCTCGATGATCGCATCGGCGATCTTGCTCACCATCAGCTTGACGGCGCGAATGGCATCGTCGTTGCCGGGAATCAAATAGTCGATTTCATCGGGATCGCAGTTCGTATCGACCACGGCGATGATCGGAATCTTGAGCTTGCGGGCTTCCATGACCGCAATGCGTTCTTTTTTTGGATCGACAATGAAGATCGCATCGGGTAGTTTGTGCATGTCCTTGATGCCGCCGAGGAAGCGCTCGAGCTTCGTGAGCTCGTCCGTCAGCTTGCTGACTTCTTTTTTGGGCAGCAGATCGAACGTTCCCTGAGCCTTCATGCCTTCGAGCTCGCGCAGGCGCGCGATACGCTTCTGAATGGTGCTAAAGTTGGTCAGGGTGCCGCCGAGCCAGCGTTGATTGATGTAGTAAGTACCGGCGCGTTCCGCTTCTTCCTTAACTACTTCTTGCGCTTGCTTTTTGGTGCCGACAAAGAGAACCACTTTGCCCTCGGCCGACATATGCTTGAGCACTTCGTAGACGTGACGAAGGCGCGCCACAGTTTGCGAGAGATCGATAATGTAGATGCCGTTACGCTCTTGGAAGATAAAGGGCTTCATCTTGGGGTTCCACCGGCGCGTTTGGTGGCCGAAGTGGACGCCTGCCTCGAGCAAGGCTTTCATAGAAATAACAGACACGGTTTCTCCTAACTGATCTCCGGCCGGTCTGCCTTCGTGGCACCGTCCGAGTTTGAGATCATCGCAGCCCCCATCCGTGCGGGCTTGAAATAAGCTTGTCACGCTGAGCTTGTCGAAGCGCCCAGGGCAACCGCCAGAGTATACCATGGCCCCCGAGAGACGTCTACCGCCGTGGTCTAGGCTCGCTCGCCGCCAGGGCTAGGATTAGGGCAATGAGCTGAACGAAAGGACGAGCATGCGTTGGGTAGTTACCGGGGGCCTCGGATTTATCGGCTCGAATTTCATCAGAATCGCGTTGCGCGAGCGGCCGGATCTCGAGATTGTTAATTTGGATGCGATGACGTACGCCGGCAATCCCGCAAATCTCAGAGATATTGAGCCCGCCCGGCGGTACCGCTTCGTGCACGGCGACATCGCCGACCCCGCTGCCGTCCGGGAGGCGCTTGGGGATGGTGCGGATGCGATTGTGAACTTCGCAGCCGAAACGCACGTGGATCGCTCGATTCTCGACCCCGAGGCATTTTTGAAGACGGACATCCTCGGAACGCACGTGCTGCTCGAAGCCGTTCGCGAGCAGAAAATCGCGCGCTTCTTGCAGGTCTCGACTGACGAGGTTTACGGGCACGTCGCCGAGGGCGAATCTAAAGAAGATGACAACCTGCGGCCACGAAGCCCCTACAGCGCGAGTAAGGCCGGTGGTGATTTACAAGTCTTGGCCTACCACACGACATTCGGAACACCAGTGATCATTACGCGCGGCTCGAATACGTACGGTCCATACCAGTATCCCGAAAAACTTATTCCGCTCTTCATCACAAATTTGATCGACGACCAAACCGTCCCGGTTTACGGCGACGGCATGCAAATTCGCGATTGGTTGCACGTTGAAGATCACGCGCACGGCATCATGCACGTTCTCGAACAGGGTGAGCTGGGAGAAATTTATAATATCGGAGGCGGTAACGGTCGCACGAACTTGGAGATTACCGAGAAGTTGATGCACGGCTGCGGGCGTGATATAAAGACGCACGTCCGGCACGTTGCGGACCGAGAGGGACACGACCGGCGGTACGCAATTGACACCGCCAAAGCACGAGCGCTGGGATGGAAACCGCGGGTTGCGTTTGAATCGGGACTGCCGGCTACAATTCAGTGGTACCGCGAAAATGAAGCATGGTGGCGGCCACTGAAATCCGGCGAGTTCGGTGAATACTACAAACGCCAATACGCACACCGATAAAGTTGATACGGAGATAGCAAGCAATTAAAGGTATCATACTAGCCGGCGGCCTCGGCTCGCGTTTGCGGCCGTTGACAAAAATTACCAACAAGCATCTCTTGCCGATTTATGATAAGCCGATGATTTATTATCCACTTGAAACGCTCGTGAACGCCGGCATCAAAGACATCATGATCGTGACGGGGGGCAATTCCGCCGGCGACTTCTTGCGTTTGCTCGGGAACGGCAAAGATTTCGGCTTGAAGGATATCTACTACACCTACCAAGAGGGCGAAGGGGGAATAGCGGACGCCCTGAAGTTGTGCGAGCACTTCGCAGAAGGCCAGCGCATCGTTGTCATTCTTGGCGACAATATTATTCAAGGCGACATTACGCCGTACGTCAAGAAATTCGAGCAGCAAGATTCCGGCGCGCGGCTTCTTCTCAAAGAGGTCTCTGATCCCGAACGGTTTGGCGTTGCCGAACTGAGCGGCGAGCGCATAGTAAGCATCGTGGAAAAACCCTCTCATCCAAAAAGCCATTTTGCGGTAACAGGCATCTACATGTATGACCGCCACGTGTTCGAGTTTGCGCGAAGCTTAGTCCCCTCCAAGCGGGGCGAGCTAGAG
>JACRUB010000154.1 GCA_014305015.1 Vulcanimicrobiota bacterium
TGCATGTCCTCGTGGTGCAAAATGAGGCGATAGAAGTAGCGGGCTTGTTCGCTGTCTTCGAGCGCAGGCGCCGCAGCAAGGAGCGCATCGAATTCTTGCGCCAAGAAATCCATGGTTTGTGCGCGCGTCGGCAAGGGCAAGGTCCAACGATCGTCGTGTGGGATCTTTGCCGAATCGTACAATGCGTCGGCACTCGCAATGATGCTTGAATGGCAGAGCAGATGGCGCAAGGTCCAAAACTCCGCGAAGTAGGCGATGTGCCCAACTTCCCATAAGAGTGGGTTGATGGTTTCTAGCCGCGGGACGCCAAGGCGTGCCTCGCTCAAGTCGGTGACGAGCGAGAGCGTGCGGGCGCGCGCGTCCGCCAAGTCCGCAAGCGGAAGAGCGCGGCCCAGGCTGATCGTCATTTCTCCCGCTCCCCTCAAATCGACGCTCGGCAACTCCATTACCGCGCAACGTTACGTGCGCATCTTCCGCTCCCTTGGCTGGAATGTGCGGATTGCACGGACGTATGATGGAGAACCGGCCGATTGCATCGTAGGGTTGCATGCAAAGAAATCGGCGAAATCAATCTTAGCCTTCCGGCGCCTCTACCCCGAACGGTTCGTGATCGTGGTGCTTACCGGGACGGATCTTTACCGAGATATCAGCCGCAGCGCCCTCGCTCAGCAGGCTTTGAAGGCAGCCGATCGGCTCGTCACCTTGCAACCGGAGGGCATCGCAGAACTGCCGCGCGCCCTGCGCAAAAAAACGGTCGCGATCGTCCAGTCCGTGGAGGCCGTACCGAGAATTGCGAGGAGCCGCAACAAACCGTTGACAGTCTGCGTGATCGGTCATCTGCGCCACGAAAAAGATCCGCTGCGCGCGGCATATGCAGTGCAAGAGCGGTCGGGCGATGGAGCGATACGCGTGATCCAAGCGGGAAAATTTCTTGCGCCGAGATTTGAGCGGTTGGTGGAGAGAGAAATGGCGCGCAATCCGCGCTACCGCTACCTGGGCGAACTGAGCCGCGCAAACGCAATGCGGCTGCTTGCACGAAGCGACGTACTCGTGCAGTCATCCCGGATGGAGGGCGGCGCAAACTCGGTGTGCGAGGCTATTGCCTGCGGCATACCGGTGATTGCATCGCGCATCTCCGGAAATGTGGGAATTCTCGGCGCGGCCTATCCGGGATTCTACCGGAGCGGTGACACCGAAGGTTTACGCGCACTCTTGCAACGTGCGATCACCGATCCGCGATTTCTTGCAACATTGCGCAAAGCCGTCATTGCACTGCAACCGCTCGTGAGGCCGCAGCGAGAAAGGCAAGCGTGGCTCGCAGTTTTGCCACGGAATGGTCAAAGATCGCCGTGAATCCGGCCCTCGGTCGTCCGCAGAGGGCGAGCGCTCCTGGCGTTTTCGATGGCGGTAATTTCAGCCAGAATTGAGAGCGCGATCTCTCCGTTTGCCGCTCCGCCCAGGTCTAACCCGGCGGGTCCGTGCAGCCGGTCGAGGCTCTGCGCATCGTATCCCTCGGCCGCGAGCACTTTTCTGCGCATGGCTTGCGTGCGGCGGTTGCCGATCACGCCGATGTAAGGCGCAGGCGACTGCAGCGCGCAGCGTATAGCCGGCAGATCGATCTTGGCATCGTGTGCGACGATCACCGCAGACGTCTCGGAATTCAAAAGAGCGGGCAGCGCTTCTTGCGGCCACTGCACGAGCAATTCATCCGCGAATGGATGGCGCAACTGCGTTGCAAAAGGCGGCCGCGGGTCGATCACCGTTGTGCGGAAATCCAGCCGCTTCGCAAACAGCACGAGTTCGGCGGCGAGCGACGTCGCCCCGACGATCACCAGATGTTTTTTGTGCGGAATCTCTACCTGAAACGTTAGCAGCGCGAAATGCACATGCTGGCGCCCGGCGGCTATCTGTGCCGCGGTTTGCAAAAATGTTGCGTCCGGAACCCAAACCACGACCTCTAGCCGCGCGCCGCAGACCGAACCGTCGAGCACTTCGTCTTTCAGGTCGAATGCGATTGCAGATGAAGTCCCATCGCGTAGCGCGGTCTGCGCCGCCTCGATGATGGCACCTTCGTGACAGCCCGCGCCGATATTGCCAAGAAATGACCCATCCGGAGTGACGAGAAGTGACGTGCCGAGCGGCGCGGGTGTTGCATCGTGTGCAGCGACCAAGGTCGCGACCGCACCGGCTTGGTTTTCCGCGATTCGCTCCGCGATGGCAGCAAAAATTTCCCGCACAGCTTATGCTTCGCCCAAAGGGAGCCGCGTCATGCATCCAGCAATTGTGCAAATGGAGTATCCGGTCTGCGTCATCCTCGCAGCGGGACGCAGCGAACGCATGGGCTTTGATAAGCTCGCGCGCCCGCTTGCGGACGGCCGCACGCTTTTGGAAATTGCGCTCGAAGCGTGCCACGGGTACCCAACCGTCGTCGTCGCCTCCCGCGAGCTTTCCATGCAACCGGCATTGCGGAACAAAAACCCCATCGTGAACGAAAACCCTGAGCGCGGCATGGCCTATTCGCTCAAACTTGCGGATGGGCACATCGACGAGGCGTTAAGCATCGCCATCGTGCCCGCAGATTTGCCGCTCTTAGATGGTGCGCTCTTGCAAACGGTGTTTGAATATGCGGTGGGCGCCGATGTGTGCTATCCGCTTCGCGCCGACGGAACGCCTGGGCATCCCGTCGTCTTCTCACCCACAGCGCGGCAATTGCTCGCGGATCTTCCCGATGGCGATACGCTGCGGCACGTGCGCGATGCAAAGCATTTGCAGCGCATCACTGTGCCGATCGAAGATGACCGGCCGTATGTGGATGTGGATCTGCCCGAGCAGTTTGACCCTTCGACAAGCTAGAGTTCCGAATTCGGAACACTTCAGAGTGACACGGTATCGTCAAGGCGACAGGGTTTAAAGAAAATATGACCTTGACGCGCTGTTAACACGGGCAAGGTGCAGCGCTTGCCTCGGCGCATAAACAATCGGGCGCTTCCGTCGAAAAACAGAATATGGCTACATCGTGGACGAAAAAGGCGAGGTCGCCCTCCAGAAGTAGCCTGGTTTTAGGCTAGCGTTCCCCAGTGGTGAATTTTCTTCGCGATTTCTTCATCGTCGCTGCTGCGGAAGTGCATACCGTTCTTGTTGGGTTTCCCGGTTCTCATCAGTACTCTCGCAGTAGGGTTTTCGGCGAATTGTTGCGCAGTCTCCCGGGTATAACCGTTGCGAACCCCATCCTATGAGGAGCACGCTTTTGAGAACCACTACTCGCATCTGGAGCAAGCCGCTAGTCATCGTGGCGCTGGTTGCCGCAATGCTCACCGGGTCGATCAGCCCGTCCTATGCATTTCTAGATAAGACTCGCTTTGTTGCCCATTTGGGAATCGCGTATTACTGTTTTCATCACTGGGTTTGGAACCCGTACAAAGAAGGCAAGTTCAACAATGGTGCGGATCACCGCACGGCAACAATCGTGAAAGGCGGCATAGCGACGCTCTTTGCCTACCATGAGTTCAAAGTCTCCGAAAAAATCGCGCAGAAGAGCCATGATCCGCTGCTGCAGAAACTCGCCGGCGCAATTCCAAGCATGACGGGCGCCTTCGCAGCGGTCGGCAGCAAACTCAAGTCCGGACATTTCGATCCGAAAGACATTGAGAATCTTCACAACCTGACCGGATCGGTTGCTTCGGAAGCGGCAGCAGGCGGAGCGGTCATCAAAGACGTTCCCGTTCCCGTTCCGGGAGAGTAGCCATCCGCTTCGTTATCGCGTTGGCGCTGCTCGCCGTTTTGACGGCGGGTAGCGCCAGTGCAAAAGAAGACCAGTTGCTAGAAGCAAATATGCATAGCGATGTGCTCAGCGCATTTTTCGGCCACGAGGTTAAAATAAGCGCGGACATTCTGCTTCCCGACGACTACTATAAACAACCGGACCGAAGATTTCCCACAATCTATTTTGTGCATGCATTTGACGGCACGCATCAGATCGATGAACGCCAGGAAGCGGATTGGCAGCGCGCGCAACGTCAGGTTAAGAGCGAATTCATCCTCGTGTTCCTCGACGCAAACATCAACGGCGGACATCACGTTTTTGCCGATTCCCAAAACTATGGGCCATGGGGAACGGCCCTGGTTACAGAGTTCATCCCGAAAACCGAGGGTTTTTTCCGGGCGATTCCGGATGCGCGTTACCGGTTTGTGAGCGGACATTCCTCGGGTGGCTGGTCATCGCTGTGGTTGCAGGTTTCTCATCCAGACGTGTTCGGCGGCGTATGGTCCATCTCGCCCGATCCGGTCGACTTTCACGATTTTACCGGCCCCGACCTCACCCACGATCCGCCGCAAAACTTCTATCGCGATCCAGGCGGCCATGAGTATCGGATGCCGTACGATTCACTCCGGCACCTCGTCCACGACGCGCGTTGGGGCGGCCAGCAATTCGATTCTTTTGAGGAAGTTTTCAGCCCGAAAGGCGCGGACGGTAAAGCAAAAGAGCTTTTTGACCGCAAAACCGGCGCGATCGACCCCGCTGTCGCTAGGTATTGGGAAGAGCATTGGGATATCGATCGCGTGCTGGCGGATCGTTGGCCGCACGACGGCGCGCTGCTGCGCGGGAAGATCCATGTGTTCGTTGGCGATGCGGATTCATTTGGCCTAGACCGGCCCGTGCGCCGGATGCAAGCCGAATTGAAGACGCTAAATGCGGACGCGCAAATAACGTTCGTTCGGGGCGCCGACCACTGGAGCGTCTACAACTATAATGGCGGCCTTGTTCAGGAAATCGTCAGCGAGATCGCGCGGCAAATGGCTGCGCCACACTAGGGGTTCAACGCCAGGCAGTTTTTTGCGGCGCGCGCTTGGCCTTGATTTCGGTGAGCTGCGCCGCGTGGATGAACCGTTCGATCTCTTCGATCATTTGCGGTTTGGGGCGCACAAATGAGACGCTGTAGTGAAAAAGTCCCTTAATCTCGTGCCAGCCCGGAAGTATCTTGACTTGCATGCGCAGTTCTTCAAAGGGTCGCGCCTTTTGTTCTTTTACCGTGATCTCGCGCCCGAAAAGACTTGCGTCGCGCGAATGCGTGCGCGTCGTGAGAACTTCGAGAACATCATTGGGAAGGGCAAAACGCAATTCCAGCGTGCGATCGTCCGGAATTTGGCGGTCTAAGACGATCCGTAATCCGCCTCGGCTAACGTCTGTCGCAACCGCGGGTGTAAATGCGCGTTGTCCAAAAATTGCGTATTGAATCGGAAATTTGCGCTCGACGCGCAAGACCGCTTGACGATCTTTTGCCTTGCCGTTTTTCGCCGCTTCGAGATGGCCCTCGCGCGTTTGCAGTTTACGGCGCTGCTCTTCCACAACGAACTGATAGATTGCATCGGCATCGGCGGGCCGCAGCCCCAGGTATTGAATGCCGTAGTCGAACGTTTTCGTCATCGCCTTGAAGTCGACGTGGCAAATGCGGCCACGTAACTTCAGCGGTTCTTTGTTCTTGCGCTGCAGCTCGAATGCGAGTTCGACGCCCTTAAGCAACATTTGCTTGGCCGCAATCTTGCAGCCGCCCTCGGAGATATCAACGAGCGTTCCCTGCACGGGCAGCGGAGCGTCTACAACGTCGATTTCAAGCGGTATGGTTACGGCTAAACGAAAGAAATTGCGGTCAGACATTACCGGTGTGCCAGCCAGTCGCGGAACGCGGGAAAGGTGGCGATCAGAATCATCAGCACGATGAAGATCGCCAAGAACGTACGCCGGGGATCGCGCGGCCGCTTGGGCGGCTTAGGCCGCCGCAGCGGAATCGGTTTCTTGTCCCGGAGTTCGGTGTTGATCCCGGAGGGGAAACTCGGCAAAGACATCGTTATTTACTGACGCTCACCGTGCCGTCGATCGGCTTTTGTCCGGCTGCTTGGAGCTCCGATGAGAGCGGCACAAGCGTTTCCGCAATGTAGTCGTTGTACTGCTTCATTACTGCCGCGTATTCAAGGTCGAATCGATGTGTGAACTCGAGCACAGCCGCCGTAGGCGCGGCTTGCGATCCGAATCCCCCGGCCGGCACGTCTTCGCGCAACTGCCCGGGATACTGAATCGAATCTTCATCGTTGTGATAATTCGCGGTGAACTCATTGAAGATTCGCTCGCGCGCTTTGAGTGCGTCCGCGACCTTCGCGGCAAGCGCGGTATTCCCGGTGCTCGTCAATGCGCTACTTGCGACATCGAGCGATTTCTTCTGCGCATCGAGATTGTTGAGCACGACGTTGACTTGTCCGCCGACGCGCAGATATTTTTTCGTAAACGCGTATCCTGCTCGCGCTTCGGCCGGAAGGTACGGAACTTTGGGATTGGGCATCACGACGAAAGGCTGAGTGTACGTGTGCCCGTCCAAGACAATGCGCGCTGAGTAGTTGCCCGGGAGAACAGTCGCACCCACCAGCGGTCCGCGATAGTCGGCTTTTGCTGCGCCCATCCAGCGCGGTCCGCCGTCTTCACGGAAATCCCACGTTACTCGATTGATGCCGGCAACGTTTGTCACCGCCGGCACAACGGGTTCCGTCTCGTCCCCTTCGGGCTTGCGGTTGACGATATGCCGGATTATGTGTCCCGAGGAGTCCAGAATTTGAACTTCCGCTGCGCTTGAGAGCGGTTTTGCCAGATAGAAATTGATGATCGCGCCGCCCGGCGGATTCTTGCCGCTAAAGCGCGTGTAGAGCCCTTCGTCTTCGCTATGGTATGCGTACTGGTACGCAGGACGAATCGGAAAGAGCATGGTGCCGCGCGCCTGCGCTTGCGGCAGATCTTGCAGGGGGCGAATGTCATCGAGAATCCAAAGCGCGCGGCCGTGCGTCGCGATCGCTAGGTCGTTGAACTGCGGCTGGATGTGGATGTCGCGCACCGAGACCGTTGGCAAATTGAGTTTGAAATCTTTCCAGGTTGCTCCGCCGTCGTAGGAAATCCACAGACCGTTTTCGGTGCCGGCATAGAGTAACTTGCGGTTGCGCGGGTCCGGTCGAACCGTGCGAACGTACTGGTTATCGGGCAGTCCGCCCGTTTGTTTGGTCCACGTTCCTCCGAAATTGTGCGTCACATAAAGATACGGCGCATAGTCGCCCGAGCGGTGACGGTCGGCAATTGCGTATGCTGTGGCAGCATCAAAGGGCGAAGGCGCGACCGTTTCAATTCGTGCAAACGGCGGAACGCCCGGAAGTTGGGGCTTCATCCAATGGCCGCCGCCGTCTCGCGTTAATGCAACGATGCCGTCATCGGTGCCGACCCAGATTTGATTGTTCTTGACCGGCGAGCCTTCGATATCC
>JACRUB010000187.1 GCA_014305015.1 Vulcanimicrobiota bacterium
TCATATGCGTGCGGCATGGAGTTATGGTCGAATCGTAACGCGGATGCTTCGCTCAACGGTCCGGGCTCCTAATCCGTTAGCGCAAAGGATTCACCCTCGCGCGTCACTATTCCATCCCGTTCCAAAGCTTTTAACGTATTTTCTATGCCGCCTAGCGCTTTTTGCGGCAAAATTGCGCGCAAATCCCGACGCAAATCCAACAGCGAAATTCCGGATCCGGGCGCAAGCTCGCGCAGACGGTCGACGATTCGACCACGAGCGAAGCGAGTCGTTTGCGCGAAGGGAATGGCTTCGTGCGGAGAGCGCTTTGAGGCGAACCTCGAGCGCAACAGCTCCAACTGCGCCGCATCGATAGGCGCCGCCTTGCACGAACGGCGGATCGGACAGATGGAACACTCGGGTGCACGGGCGGTGCAAATCGTCGCCCCAAGGTCCATGAGGGCGGAATTCCAATCGTGCCCGCGGCCGCTCGGCAGTAAGCGTTTTCCCGCGGCGTCGAGCTCGGGTGCGGAGGCCTTGGCCGGATACTCGATTCCGTAAAGCGAGCGGTGGGTCACGCGACGCACGTTTGTATCGGCCGCGAGATCATCCTCATCGAATGCAAATGCGCGCAAAGCGGAAGCGGTATACGCGCCAATGCCGGGCAACGCCAACAACGTTTCGCGCCCGTGCGGCACGATGCCGGCGAGCTTTGCGCAGACCGTTTGTGCGATCGCCTTCAAACGAACGGCGCGCGAATTATACCCGAGCCCCTTCCATTCACGCAGCACATCTGCCGTGCTCGCAGCCGCCAATGCGGTAACGGTCGGGAAGCGTTCGATAAAAGCGGCGTACTTCGGCAAGACGCGATCGACTTGCGTCTGCTGCAACATAAATTCGCTAACCAATATCTTGTAAGGGTCGCGAGTCGAGCGCCACGGAAGCGAGCTTCGTCCTTGCTCCTCGTACCACGCAAGAAGATTCTTTTGCAGTGCGTTCACTCTTCGTCCCCGGTATCGCGCACTTTCTGGAAGGTCGAGGAGGCATGCTCCTCAACAAATGCTCTCAATTCGCGAATCTGTCCGGGATCGAAACTGCGCGAAGCATCTTCTCGATAGACATCAAGGGCGTTTCGTATGAGAGCTTGTAGGTGTTCTGGAACCACCAAAAGTGCGCACTCCGCCGCTTGGATTTTACTTACGATCCGGATCGACGGAACGGTCGCATCATGCAGTGTGCGGCACGCGTTCAAGATGACGGACACGGGCTTGGTTTCAATACGCGATGCTTTGTCGTCAAAATCCGAAACCACCGCATCCATGAAAGCATACCAGGGAACGGGACCTATTGCATGCTGCGGTTCGTCGCCGACGAGCCGAACGGAGCGCTCCTTTGCGTGTAAGAGTTGCGCAGGCACCGCGCTCGGTTTGGAATTGAACTGCAGTTCGACCGGCATCGGATGCTCGTAATTCTTTGCATGCACTCGTTGCACGACCGTCACTTCGATCTCGCCTTTGGTGGGTCGCGATCTGTTGAGTTCGCGCAAAGTTTGATCCAGACGGTCGCGCACCGTCCGCGGCAACGCTTCAGTGACCAGCACGAGCACATCGATATCGCTGGCATTTCGAAAAAACGAGCCGGTCGCGAGCGATCCGTGCACGTAGAGCCCTGCGAGCCGCTCGCCGAGCACATCGCCGACTTCGGCTGCAAGCCGAATCACATATTTTCGGATATCGAGATCGGCCGAAGCGATGTTTTGCGGGCGCGTCACGATCCCGCTCGCAGTGCCGTGATGCCATCGCCGATGCGCCGGATGCCCTCGGTGATTTCATCGCGCGCGACCGCCGTAAGCGCGAGTCGAAAATGGTGATCGCCGCCCGAGTTTGCAAAGAAGGCTTCGCCGAAAAGAAAACTTGCGCCAAAGCGTTCGGCTGCATCGAGCAAGGGGCGCGCACGCACCTCGCGCGGGGTATTTGCCCACAAGTAAAAGCCGCCGCCCGCGGGTGAGACTCGAATCGACTTGGGCCAGTATTCCGAAATAGCCTTGTCGGCAAGACGCCGGCGTGCATAGAGTTCCGTGCGCAAGACGCCGACGTGCGCATCGTATGCGCGCTCGAGATAATCCGTCACAGCCGCCTGCACGTAGAGACTCGTCGCCATGTCGTACGCCTGTTTGCGCATCAGTAACCGGTCGAGAATTGTGCGCGGTGCGCTCAGCCACCCAACGCGTAGCGAAGGCGCGATCGTTTTGCTAAAGGTGCTCAGATACACGACGTAATCCGGCGCCATTCCAACGAGCGGCGGCGCAGTCGTGATTGCAAGTTCACCATACGGATCGTCTTCAATAATCGGAATCCCGGCGCGTTTGGCGAGGGTAACCAGCCGTTCGCGGCGGTCCGCATTCATCGTTACATTCGTTGGATTGTGCAGAGACGGCATCGTGTAAATGAAGCGCGGGCGGCGCGTGCGCAAGATCGCCTCGATGTGATCGACGCGCATGCCGTCTTCATCAACGGGTACGGGAATCGCGCGCAGTCCGCAAATTTGGAAGATCTGCAAGGCGCCAGGATAGCTTGGAACTTCAACAATGATTTCATCGCCCGGCTCGGCTAGACTCTGCGCGACGATCATGATGCCTTGCGTTGAGCCTGTTAGGATGATAATGTCGCGCGCCTGCGTCTTCGCGCCACGCATTGTCATGCGATCGGCAATCGCCTGACGCAAAGGTTCATAGCCTTCCGAATCGCCGTACGATAGGACGAAGCGTTCGTCTTTGCCGACGCGTGCAAAACTTTGCGCGAGTTCTGCCATCGGTGAGGGTTCGGACGGCGCGACGCCTTGTACGAAGGAAAGCTTTCCCGCTTCTTGCTTGGCCGCAAGCTCGCCGAGAATCATGGGAAACTCGCCGACGCGCCAAGGCGGCAGCGTTACCCACCAGGGCACCGATGCAGCGCGCTCCGGCTGACCGCGCAGCAGCAGCGCAACCCTCGAGCCGGAACCGACGCGCTGCTCGATGAGCCCGTCGCTGCTGAGCTCGCGATAAGCATGCACGATGGTGCTGCGATTGACGTCTAGTCGCTCGGCCAAGGCTCGCTCGGGCGGCAGCCGGGTGGATTCGGGTAGGGTGCCGGTTAGGATGGATTCGCGCAGGCTCTCGTAGATCTGCCGGTAGAGCGGAACGATGCTCGCGCGGTCGAGCGAGGGCAGCACTCCTTGCCATCCAATCTTCGACATTCGCCATCCATTCGCCGGATTGGCCCAGGCAGCCCCCGCAATTGTCGACGTTTCGCTCCTTTGTTGTTGATATGATATTGGGGGACCCACCCCCGCGATAGTTTGGGTGGGGGGCGTCGAGACAAGTTTTTGGCGAATCGTGCCAAAAGCTTGACGGAGCGCCCGGCACGATGCGCAGTATCGTGCCCGTTCAAATTGGAGAAATTATCTTGGCTGATCAACAAGTCGACGCAATCGTCATCGGCGCCGGTCCCGGCGGATACCATGCTGCAATTCGTCTCGGGCAACTCGGAAAGAGCGTCGTTTGCATCGACCGCGATGAAGTCGGCGGTGTCTGCCTCAACTGGGGCTGCATTCCGACGAAGGCGCTCCTCCACGTCGGCGAAGTCGTGCGCCACATCAACCATGCAGATGCGATCGGATTGAAGGTTTCCGGTCTGGAATTCGACCGCGAAGGCATTGCAAAGTTTAAAACCGATGTCGTCAACTCGAACGTCGGCGGCGTAAAAACGCTCTTTAAAGCGAACGGTGTCACCTTCGCGTACGGTCAAGCCGAATTCAAGGGTCCAAAACAGATTGCGGTTAAGGCCAAAGACGGCGCGACAAGCACCTTGATCGCAAAAGACGCAGTCGTTATTGCGACGGGCAGCGCCCCGGTTGATGTCAAGGCGTGGCCGCGCGACGGCGAGACGATCATCAATTCGGACGACGCAGTTGGAATGAAGCGCATTCCGAAGAATATGCTCGTAATCGGCGGCGGCGTGATCGGCCTGGAATTCGCGACGGTCTACACGAGGCTCGGTGCAAAAGTGCTGGTCATCGAAGCGCTCCCCCAAATCTTGACGGGTACGGATTCGGAGATCAGCAAGACGCTCGGACGCATTCTCAAAAAGCAAGGCGTCGAGATCATGCTCGGCACCAAAGTCGGCGATCTCAAGAAAGACGGCAAGGTTGTCAAGGCCACGTTCAACGGCGAGGGCACGAGCGGCAAAGATGAAACGCGTGAGTTCGACATGGTGCTCGTTGCGGTCGGACGCCGTCCGGTCACCGACGGCCTAAATATACAGGCCGCCGGACTCAAAGCCGACGACAAAGGCTTCATAGCCGTTGACGCGCAGATGCGCACGAGCGTTCCGGGCGTCTTCGCGATCGGCGACGTCACTGGCCAACCCTTGCTCGCGCACCGCGCCATGAAACAAGGCGTCATTGCAGCCGAAGTGATCAGCGGCGACAAATCTGCCGCCTTTGATCCGGTTGCAATTCCCAATTGCGTTTACACGGATCCCGAAGTCGCCACCATCGGCCTTTCCGAAGAAGAGGCAAAGGCCGCAGGCTACACGGTTCGCATCGGTAAGTTCCCGCTCGCTGCGAGCGGCCGCGCACGCACGATGAACGAATCGGACGGCGTCATCAAACTCGTCGGCGATGCAAAGAGCGATCTTCTTCTCGGCATGCACATTGTGGCGCCGCAGGCCGAGTCCTTGATCGGTGAAGGCGTGATCGCCCTCGAGATGGGCGCAACGCTTGAAGACATCGGCCTTTCAATCCACCCGCATCCAACTTTGACCGAAGGTATTATGGATGCCGCCGAAGCCGCACATGGCAAAGCGATTCATATTGTTAATCCAAAACCAAAAACGCCGTCCCCGGCTCCCGCAGGTGCTGCGCACTAACCAAATGTCATGCTGAGCCTCTCGAAGCATGGAATTGCTCAACCAGTTCGACTTCTCGATCTCGGCCGCAAGCCGTATCGGGAAGTCTGGGAATTGCAACACCAACTGCATGCCGCGGTCGCAGCGGGCGAAGAGCAAGACACATGGATTGTGGTCGAACACGAGCCCGTCATTACGCTGGGTCGCAATGCAAAAGAGCAGCACGTTTTGCTTCCGCGCGGATTGCTCGAAGCGCGCGGGGTGGATGTCGTTGAAATCGAGCGCGGCGGCGACGTGACGTATCACGGTCCGGGACAAGTGGTTGTGTATCCGATTCGCAAGCTCGAACGCTTTCGCGAAATCGTTCCGCTGGTGCGCACGCTTGAAGGTGCGGTTATCGACATGTGCGCAGAGTTCGGCGTTACGGCCGAACGCTGGAAAGAACACGCCGGCGTTTGGGTGGGCAAAAATCAGATCTGTGCAATCGGCCTCGCAGTCCAAGGCATGACCTCGCTACACGGGATTGCCCTCAACGCCTGCACCGACCTCACCTACGACCGGCTCATCACACCCTGCGGCCTGCCGGATCGCGGCATTACCTCGCTCTCAAAAGAAACCAGCCGCGAAGTAAGCGTGTCCGAAGCAAAGACGGCGTTGCTCGCCGCCCTGGCGAATACATTTGAAATAGAATTTCGTAGTGTTGATAAGAAACAAGTTCTTTGAGGCGCCCTGGGGGAATGTTTACTGTACCGCGTTTCCTGAAAGCGCCTCATAGTCTGGGGGGCCCCAGCTTGCTGGGGGGTGCGGAGCAAGGCGTAGCACCTTTTAAACTGTATGATACATATTAATCTTATCGAGACAACCGTAGCCCCGAAGCATACGCCAAAGCCCAAATGGCTTAAGGTGCAGCTGCCGCGTGGCGACGATTACGAGCGCGTAAAGGCCAAAGTCAACACGCTTGGCTTAAACACCGTTTGCAAAGAAGCCATGTGCCCGAATCTCGCGGAATGTTGGGGCGCCGGCACCGCTACAATCATGATCTTAGGTGATACATGCACGCGCGGCTGCCGTTTCTGCAACGTTAAAACCGGAAACCCGCGCGGCGAAGTTGATTGGATGGAACCCGTTCGAGTCGCAGAAGCGGTTCGCGATTTAGGCTGGCAGTATTTGGTCGTCACCGCGGTAGACCGCGACGATCTCGCGGACGGCGGCGCACTTATTTTTGCAAATACCATTCGAGCAATTCATGAAAAAGTGCCGGGGGCAAAAGTGGAAGTCCTCACCGGCGATTATCGCGGCGACTTAAACGCACTCGACATCGTTCTCGATGCAAAGCCCGACGTGTTCGCCCATAATCTGGAAACCGTGCGGCGCCTTACACCAAGGGTTCGCGACAAACGTGCAAAGTACGATCAGTCGCTCTCAATCCTCAGACATGCAAAGCAGCATGCACCGCAGCGGTATACAAAAACGTCGCTGATGCTCGGCCTGGGCGAAACCATGGAAGAGATTGAAATCGCAATGGATGACGCCCGCGCAATCGGCGTCGACATCTTCACCATGGGGCAGTACTTACAGCCGAGCAAGAAACATCTGCCCGTCGTCGAGTTCGTTACGCCTGAGTGTTTTGAAGAATTGCGCGTCCTTGGAGTATCCAAAGGCTTTCATCAAGTCGTCTCGAGCCCGCTCTCGCGCAGTTCCTATCACGCGGAGCAAGCTTTCCACTAACTCGGGTGTTACGGGAGCGGATCTCGGCATCACAGACCGGAGCGGCGGCGCGATTGCTTTAGAGCACCCGCTTGGGTCGCCAGGTGCGCGCCTGATGACCACGCTATTGTACGATTTCTCGAGCGATTATCGACGAAGAAGGGCTAGTTATGTTTATTGCGCACGTTGCTCTGCATCTTGGACTCTGTTCTGCGATGAAGTCGAAGCCACCCGAGGCGCCGATTGCCATTCATGTAAAACTTGTAAACTTGGGGCGTGAGACGGCATTCAATCAAAGTTTTACCGTCCAGCGAGGGTACGACCGGCAGTTGGTTGTGGAATTTGACACGACGCGCGGGACATACCACATGACGGTCGAGGCCCCTCAGTATCACTGCACCGCCTCGGATTGGCTGGCGCTTGCGCCGGATACGGTGCGCAACGTCAACGAAGAATTAGCGCCCGGGCTTCCAAAACCCACCAAACCGATGATCGTCTTCGGGCTTTTGCCGCTATCCTTTGGCAGCGCACACCCAGTAATGCAACTCTTCGATCGCGATAAGAATGGTTGCGATAAGCCAATCACCGAGCCACTCCCCTCGCATATTGATTCCGAAACCGATAGTGATGCGTACTACGCATGGCTGTACTCCGATCCTGGACTTGACCCGGTTTAATGGACAAGTGGTTTAGGCAATTTTGAATTGCTCTT
>JACRUB010000158.1 GCA_014305015.1 Vulcanimicrobiota bacterium
CCGGCGCGATCCAGCCGTAACCGACGGCGCCGCCGCTCGCCGTCGCTCCATGGCATGCGGCGCAGTTTGCCATGAAAAGGGCGCGGCCGTGCGCGAGGTCGCCGGAATCCTCGACGCTCGGAAGCGTGTTGCTCCCACCAGAGCGTGACATGACAAAATCGGTGAGTTCTTTGATCTGACGGGGCCCAAGTATCGATCTTTTGTGCACGTCCTGGATGTACGGTACGCTTGCCGGCATCCGCCCGGTGCTCAGCCAA
Source organism: Vulcanimicrobiota bacterium (assembly GCA_014305015.1). Lineage (GTDB taxonomy): Bacteria > Vulcanimicrobiota > Vulcanimicrobiia > Vulcanimicrobiales > Vulcanimicrobiaceae > JACRUB01. The sequence goes on from JACRUB010000158.1 coordinate 258, forward strand.
AAATCGACCCCCGCCCGGCTTTCTGCCCGCAAACTTGGCCCTCGTGCGGTGCCCTGCAAACTTGCTGCGTGGCAAGCGGAACAATGAATCGTGTAGAGCATACGCCCTGCCGTAATGCCGGAGGCAGCAGAGACCGGCATTACCGCTGCGGCGAAGAGCAAACCAGCGATGCCTACAGTTAGCGCAGCGGACCGGAAGCGCTCGCTTTGCACATCGAGCACTTCACCAAGCCGGCGTTCGTGATAGCCCCACGATGCGGCCACCAACATGAACACCGTAAACAGCAGCAGCCCTCCGGCAATCCACATCAGCGCGCCGCCATTGTGCTGATCCGAAAGCGCGGCGGCAACCGATCCTTGGGTGCGCACATAGTGCGGATATAAGACGTGCCGCGTTTGATAGAGCGCCAATCCTAAGAACGCGCTTTGCGGCATCGCGGTAAAGACGTAAACGATGCGCAACGGAAAATTCATTGGCCATGCAACCGGCCCAATATGAATTATTGATTGCCAAAAGAGCAGAGCAGAGCCGAAGAAAAGAGCGTGTTCGAGGAGATGGCTCCCTGGGCGCTCCAAGGCCGCCTCGTAGAGACCCGAAAGGTGCGTGCCCCACAAGACCGCCGTAAAAAAGAGCCATGCAAAGACGGGAAAGGTCATGATGCGCCATGCCGGCGAGCGTAGTAGTCTCGCCGTGCGTCTCGCGTACGCGGGTTTGCATGCACCGAGCAAGAGCATCATCGGCGCACTTAGCAACACGAGCGGGGCGGCAACGTACACGAGAACCATATGTTGGGCCATGTGATAGAAAAACGAGGCGTCCGCGAGCCTTTCCAACGGGGACCGCAGTGCCAAGAGCAAGCTCAGAACGCTCGCCACGAAAGCCGCGAGATGCCAACGGTTAAACGCTTTGGCATGTTTCGCGTCGTAGAGCTTCATACATTGTGCGTAGATAGCAATGGCGAGCACGCACGCAAACGCAAGAGCATAATTCACGATTACTTGTCGGCCTCTGGCTCGGGTCGCTGCGCAAAGCCACCCGCTTCGGTCCTTGCGTAGATGATACGAGACTCCGCATTTCTGAGCGCCTGACGTCGAGCCCGGACCTCGCGCGCAATTTCAAAAGCGAGCAGACCAACGACTGCGGGCAACACCAAGACGAGAACCTGAAAGATGGCCACGAGACGTTCGAGCGGAATTGAAAACAGCTTAGCCATGACATCGTCGGCGCCGGCGAACGTAAGAATGATAGCAAAGCTTAGGACTGCCGCGCCCACCGCCGTGCGGGCCGGGACGTCTGAAGGATGGTCCAAGAGTTGATGCGCGTCGCCGTCGTGCGTGATGCGTCTTTCGATAAACGGCCACAAATACAAAAGCGAGAAGAAAAAGAGCGGGACCAATACGCCGGCCCAAAACGGGGAAGGGACCGTATGATTGAAAACGTGCAACTCCCAGTTTGGGCCGAGACGAAGCGCCCCTTCGAGCCACCCGATGTACCAATCCGGCTGAGCCGGCGAGCTAACATTTGCGGGATAGTAAGGACCGTATGACCAGATTGGGTTGATTTCAAAGAATGCGCCAAGGCCGATCATCACTGCGAACACGGCAAACATCAGGCCGATGGATTTAAGCGCGTAGTTAGGCCATAAGGGCGAGCCGACAACATTGTGCTCCGTCCTGCCCGGTCCGCGGAATTGCGAATGTTTTTGGCGCCATATAATTGCGAGGTGAATCGTCATCGCCGCTGCCAAGAGTGCGGGCAGAAATAGAATGTGCGTTATGAAGAGGCGGCTGCTGGTTTGCGCAGCCGGAAAGTTGCCTCCAAAGAACATGAACGCTAGATATCCGCCGACGAACGGAACGGACAGAAGCACGGAATACGCAATTCGCAGGCCGGTGCCGGAGAGAAGGTCGTCCGGCAGCGAGTAGCCGGTAAAACCCGCACCGAGCGCTAAAAGGAGCAGAGTTAATCCGACCACCCAGTTGATTTCTCGAGGCCTGCGGAACGCGCCGGTAAAGAAGACCCGGCACATGTGCACCGCAATGGCAGCGACAAAAATAAGCGCCGCCCAGTGATGCGCTTGGCGGATCAGCAACCCGGTGCGCGTTTCTAACGATAAGCGTATGACCGAGGCGTAGGCCGCCGAAACCTCGGCGCCGTGCAGCGCCTCGTACGATCCTTGATACCGGACGTGCGCTCCGGACGCATCGAAGAAGAATCCTAAGAACGTGCCCGAGAGAATCAAGAAGATAAAGCAATAGAGTGCGATTTCGCCAAGCATGAACGACCAGTGGTCGGGGAACGCTTTACGCAACGCTGCCTTTAGAAAGTGCGAACTCCCCAAGCGATCGTCTGCGGCGAGCACGAGGCGACGGATCATCAGGAACGTTGCCAGAATCCCGGACCGATGGGCTCGCTAAAATCGTTCTGGGCACGCAAATAGCCTTCGGAGTCGATCGCCAGCGGGAGTTGCGGCAATGCGCGCGAGGCCGGCCCGGAGATCGGACGTGCTTCGTTAACAACATCGAACACGGACTGATGACACGGGCAGAGTAACTCGAAAGAGCTCGCTCGATAAAGGCCGACCGGACATCCGGCATGCGTGCAAACTTTGGAAAAGGCGACATATCCCCGCGGCGCCCAATCCGCGCGTCCTTTCGTCGCTTGAATCGTTCCGGGAGGGACGCGCAAGAGCAAGGTTTGCGAGCTCTCATCCCCTGCTGCGCCATCGGGAAAGACCGTGACGACGGACCCGACCGCGAGCTCCGCTACTTTCACAGGTGTGCCGTCTTCACGAACGAGGCGGGAACCGCTCGTCCATTTCGTGTGGTAGAGTCCCCGGCCGAAGCGGGGCGCCAGAGAGCGAAACGGAAAAAGCGCTGCCAAGCCAAGTGCGCCGATCGCACCGAAAAAGAATCGCATGATAAAACTGCGGCGTTCAAGCTCGCCGGTCCCGCGGTTCAGCGTCTCCTCCGCTCCCGCGCGATCGCTCTCGTCCGATGGGTAGTCCTCGATGGCGTTGACCGTCTGTCGCTGCGGCAGCGCGTACAGCGCCCACAGAACGATTCCCGCGCCCAGCGCGCCCAACGCAACAAAGAGTCCGAGCCCTTGGAGTTGTGTTGAAAGATTCAGCGCATAAGCGATCATGAAAAAGACACTAGCGATGAGCGAGATCGAAAACGTTACGGCGATTGCAAAGAGCTTCATCGAATTAAATATATTGCTCCCCAAATACCGACCCAGACCACGAATACAAAATGCCAATAGTACGTGATGGCTTCGGCTCCGGCCCGGTGAGACGTGCGAAACGCGCCCGACCGAAGACCGGCGAATAAGGCGCTTAGTAAGATGATTCCTACGAGCACGTGGAGGGCGTGAAAACCCGTCATCGCATAGAAGACCGATCCGTACGCGTGCGTTCCTACATGAAAAACGTTCTTGCTCCAGCCGTGCATCGCGACGGCGAGAAAGACGATACCCAGGACGATAGCTGCCGCTAGCCACGCGCGTGCCACATGCGCTTTGTTTTTGGAGAGTGCCCGCGTCACAAAGAGCATCGCTACGCTCGAGAGCGCGAGCAGCAACGTGCCGGTACCGGACTCGAGCAGATTTAAGTGAACGTCGGACGGCGGCCACACTGCGGTTTCGCTGCGCAAATCAAAATATGCGGCGAATAAGCCCGCAAAGAACATGAGTTCAGACGCAAGAAAAATGACGACACCGAATACGAGGGGATGGGCGCGCAGCGCGAGCGGCCGCAAAGAACCGTCGCGTTCGAAATGTTCCACCGTAGACGGCGCGCGCGTCAATTCACGCTTCCTCGAGACCGGCTGACGGTTCCGGCGCGACGGCCTGATCGACGCCGTAGGCGCCGATGAAGGCAGCGAGACCGGTTCGCAGTCCATCCATTGTCTGGTCGCCCAATACTTGGGAGCACCGCTCTTCGACATCTTCAACGATTTTGAAGGAGTCCATCATGAGAGTCCAGCCTGCGTTGGTAAAACAAACGGTCCTGGATCGGGCATCGCGGGGGTCTTTTTTAAGTACGATGTACCCGCGCGTCTGGAGTTCCTTGGCGAGCTGTCCGGCAGCTTGCTTAGTCATATTAGCCCGCGCCGCGAGTCCGCTTAGTGAGTCTCCGTCTAGATCTAGATTGGCCAACAGTGCGCAGTGTGTCAGCCGGACATCATCGTGGCCACGGGTCTTGAGTCCGTCCAGCAGCAACCCGTTGAGCGCCCTTGTCGCACGCAGGAGAAGCTGCCGCAGATTTTTGTTGCGCGCTTCAGCTAACAGTTTCTCGCGTCGTTTGTGAATGCTCGTGGGCATCTAATAGACTGTCCCCTTACAATCGACCGCTTACAATGGTAAATAGATATTACCATATGCAAGAATTTTTCCAAACTAAGCGACGGCTCGGTCGGATCGAAAAGCCCGTTAAATGGGCACTTCAAGAGGGCATACATGCAAATCAGAGCGTTAACCATCGAGAGGATCCACAATGTCAGATGCCATCGAACTCCTGAAGGCCGATCACCGTAAGGTCGAAGCCCTATTAAAAGAAATTCAAGAATTGCCCGACACCGCGCACGAGCGGCGCGCAAGCATTTGCGCTCAGGTAAGCCGGGAGCTCAAGGCTCACGACAAGATTGAGACGACGATTTTTTATCCCGCGTTAAAAGCGAAAACCACGCCCGACACGGAACCGCGCGACGAGGTCCTCGAGGCGTATGAAGAACATGCGAACATTGCGGGAATGCTCGAGAAACTTGCCGTGACTGCGCCTACGGACGAGAGCTACAATGCCAAGTTGCAAGTCCTCGGAGAGCTCGTCAAACATCATGTTAAAGAAGAAGAGCACGAAATGTTCAAACAGGCTCGTGAGTTGCTCTCCGAATCTGAACTCAAAGAATTGGGTGAACGGATCGAACGAGAAAAACAACAGCTCGTCACGGCCTAACGAGCGCTTGCCGTGCCACGGAAGGCGCGGCAATTTCGTTTCTCGGTTTTATTTGCGGTTGTCCGGGTAGTAACAGAGGGTTACTTTTTTGGGGGGTTTTTCATGATGACAACGAGCGACTTCTTACTCGAGCGTTTGGTGGAGTGGGGTTTTTACCGTGTGTACGGCTATCCGGGCGACGGCATCAACGGCATCATGGGGGCCTTCGATCGCATCGGCGATAAACTCGAATTCATTCAGGTGCGCCATGAAGAGATGGCGGCTTTTATGGCGTGCGCCCATGCGAAGTTCACCGGGGAAACCGGGCTGTGCCTCGCTACTTCAGGTCCCGGAGCGATTCATTTGCTCAACGGTCTTTACGATGCAAAAATGGATCATACGCCCGTGGTTGCAATCGTCGGGCAGGCGGCGGCCTCTGCGCTCGGGAGCTCTTACCAGCAAGAAGTCGATTTGCAAGTACTCATGCAGGACGTCTGCGACTACGTTTATACGGTTTCGAGCCCCACCGCCATGCGTCACATAGTTGATCGCGCGGTACGTACGGCGACCGCCTATCGAACCGTCGCCTGTGTAATCGTTCCTAAAGACGTACAGGAACAAAAAGCCGTTCCTAAGCCGCCACACAAGCATAATACCGCGCACAGCAGCGTGGGCTATTCCGCCCCGGTTGTCGTTCCGGCGGCCGTCGACTTGCAACGAGCTGCGGATATTCTCAACAGCGGGCAGCGCGTTGCAATGCTCGTCGGACAGGGCGCGCTCGGTGCGCAAACCGAGCTTGTCGAGGTTGCGCAGAAGCTTGGCGCGGGTGTTGCGAAAGCGCTACTCGGAAAGGCGGTGCTGCCCGATGACTTGCCCTTCGTAACCGGCACACTCGGGCTGCTAGGTACTCGTCCGAGCTACAACATCATGAACGAGTGCGACACGTTATTCATGGTGGGCACGTCGTACCCTTACGCGGAGTTCTTGCCCAAGGAGGGGCAGGCGCGGGGCATCCAAATCGACATTGACGCACGCAACGTCGGATTACGTTTTCCAACAGAAGTAAACCTCATCGGCGACAGCGCGCAAACCTTGCGTGCGTTGTTGCCGCTCTTGGACAAAAAAGCGGACCATACGTGGCGCGATAAAATTGAAAAAGATCGCGAGGCGTGGTATGCCGATGAGGAAGCCCGTTGTCATGTCAAGGGCGAAGAGCTCAACCCGCAACTGGTTTTCTGGGAACTCTCCGAGCGCTTGCCGGAGAACGCGATTCTGACCGGGGACGCCGGCACGGCAACCAATTGGTTTGCGCGTAACATACGCATGCGCAGCGGCATGAAATCGTCGCTCTCAGGAAGTTTGGCGACGATGGGGGCGGCGGTTCCGTACGCGATTTCCGCAAAGTTTGCGTTCCCGGAGCGCGTGGTTGTCGCGTGCACCGGCGACGGTGCGATGCAGATGAACGGAAACGCCGAGATGTTGACCGTGGCTAAATACTGGAAGCGGTGGGTGAACCCCCGGCTCATCTTCCTGGTGCTCAACAATTCCGATCTCAATCAAGTCACTTGGGAGATGCGCGTGGAATCGGGCAATCCTAAATATGAAGCATCGCAGAATCTTCCGCATTTTAACTACGCCGAATATGCTAATCAAATTGGGCTCTTAGGCATTCGCGTTGAAAAAGGCGACGACATCGGCGCGGCCTGGGACCGCGCGCTGAGCGCTGATCGGCCGGTTATTTTCGATGCCGTGGTCGATGCGAACATTTCCCAGTTACCTCCGCACATAAGCATGGAGCAAGCGCATCACCTCTTTTCCGCGATGGTCAAGGGCGATCCGGAAGAAGGCGGCGTGATCAAAGAAACGCTCAAGAGCGTGATGGCGACGATGCTTCCGCATCACGGTGAGAAAGAGTGAGCGCAGTAGCTCTCGCGCGAACCGGGGTTCCGATCGAGCGGCTCGACGTGCACGCCTATCGCGTTCCGACCGAAGGCGGCCCCGAGTCCGACGGGACGATTATCTGGGATGCTACCACGATGGTGGTTGCCGAGGTGAGCGCACGCGGAGACACCGGCATCGGCTACACC
>JACRUB010000027.1 GCA_014305015.1 Vulcanimicrobiota bacterium
TCTCCGAGAAGCACAAGCGGGATCCATCGGAAAGATCGAGGGCAACATGCGTATAGGGATGCGGCTTTCCGGCCTGATCGGGCTGCACGATGAGCTTGCCGGTCATGCGCAAACTTGTCACGAGGGCTCGTCCGGAAGCGAGTTCCATCACGACGTACTTGCCGCGCCGGCCAATCCGCGCTATCCGCTCCCCGACCAAAGATTTGCTAAAATTGACCCCCGCCGGAGCGACGGCGATCTTCGGCATGGTGACGCGGACGGCGGTAATCGAGCGGCCGGTGATGGCGCCCGCGAGATGCCGGGCGATGGTCTCGACCTCGGGGAGCTCAGGCACCTAGTGAGCTACTGCTTGCGTCGTAGCACGCAACCGTAAACGGCTAACACACCCGGATTTGGTCCGCCAATCAGTGGCTTCATCGCTCCGGTTTTGGTGCGAAGCATCAGTCCGCGAATTTTGTCTTCACCTAAGCGCGGATACGGACTATTCTTTGAGGTCAACATATCGAGCGGATGAACGGTGCGCTCGGCAAACTCCCACGTAAAGTGCTTTTCCAAGTCGGCGCGTAATTTTTCGAAGTTGGCCGGTGTGACGCCGGACATTCCGTCGACGTCGAGATCCATTGTCAACACGAAAAGACCGCCGGTTCTGAGGACGCGATGAATTTCATCGACGATCGGCACCGGATCGGGCATGTGCTCGAGAACGCTCACGCTATAGGCAAGATCGGCAGACGCGCTTTCAATCGGAAGATGCTCATCGCTCTGGCGGCCTTCAACGCTGCCGCTTCCTGCACCGACGTGCTGAGTTGCCGACTGTAAGTCGGCAACACCGACTGGATCGTTGTCAAAACAGACGACGTTGTTGCCCAAGCGTGCAATCGAAAACGGGAAAAACACCGAGCCGCTTCCGAAATCGATAATCGAGAGCCGGCGGCCTTGCCGCACGCATTCGAGCTTGACGTGGTGCAGCATAAAGGAGTATTCCCATGCGCGACTCCAGGTGTGCAGCGTATCGCGATGCCACTTGTATCCCGGATGCGCGAATTGCGGGAGCTTCTCGAGGAACTCGCGGTCGACAACTTCCAGTTGCGAGATAAGCGATTTGTAGCCCTCGGACTGATAATCGCTCAGTGCCGCAAGACCCGAACGTTCGAACCGTACCGGCATTAATGCAACGCCGACAGCTTCTGCACACCGGCGACAAGCGCGCCCGGCACTAAGCCGTCTTTCGCAGCCTCACCCGGCGGCAGCTCGAATACAAACTTGCCTTCGCCGCTACGGCGTGCGATCTTACTCTCCGGTGTTTGCAAGGTTGAAGACGGAACGTTAGCATAGACGGCGCGCACTACTCCGTCGGACCCGATGAAAACCATATCGAGCGGAATAAGCGTGTTCTTCATCCAGAATCCCACGATCGAATCGGTGCTAAACACGAATACCATCCCGGTATGCGCGGGCAGCGAGCGGCGGTACATCAGACCGATTTCGCGCTTTTTCGGCGTATCCGCAACTTCCATCCGCAGCGTCGCCTTCGGTGCCTGCACGCTCACAGCCGGCGGGAGAGTCTTTGTGATGCACGCGAGCGCCATTGCCGCGACGAAGCTACTCATCATCGTAGGCCTCGACGTCGTACCAATTTCGCCCGGTCTTCACGGTCACCTCAATCGGGACACTCAGTTCTAATGCCGTTTCCATATTCTCGCGAACCAGGCGGGCAACGGCCTGCAAATCTTTGCTCGCGACCTCAAAGATTAACTCGTCATGAATCTGCAACAGCATGTGCGCATCGTATTTTGTCTGAGCAAGCGCGCCCACGATGCGGACCATAGCAAGTTTCATTAGATCGGCCGCACTGCCTTGCAGCGGCGCATTGGTCGCTTCGCGTTCGGCGGCCGAACGCAACATGTAATTGCTCGAGCGCAGCGCAGGCATGTAGCGGCGCCGTCCCAGAATCGTGGATACATAGCCGTCGGAGCGCGCGCGTTCTAGCACTTCTTCAATGTAGGCGTGCACGCTAGGAAAACGCGCAAAGTATGCCGCGGACATTTCTTTTGCCTCCGCACGTCCGATCTCCAAGCGCTGCGCAAGGCCGAAGTCCGACATGCCGTAGAGCAGGCCGAAGTTGACCGCCTTCGCCATGCGGCGCTGGTTGCCGTCGGCCGCCGCGCCTTCGGGCACGTTGAAGATTTGGCGCGCCGTGAAATCGTGAATATCTTCGTGCGCCAAAAACGCGCGCCGCATGGCCTCATCGCCGGAGAGATGGGCCATCAGCCGCAATTCAATTTGGCTGTAGTCCGCTGCGAGCAAGACGCGGTCTGATTTTGGCGCAACGAATCCACGGCGCACACGCCGGCCGAGTTCTCCTCGCACGGGAATGTTCTGCAAATTCGGGTTGGTTGAAGAGAGACGTCCCGTCGCCGTCGATGTCTGATTGAAGATCGTGCGCAAGCGCCCATCTTTATCCATCAGCTTCGGGATAACGTCGATGTACGTATTTTTGAGCTTTGTGACTTCACGGTATTCGAGCACGAGCGCACAAATGGGATATTCCTTGGAGAGCCCCTGCAAGACTTCGACCCCCGTGCTCCACCCGGTCTTATTTTTTTTGCCGCTGGGAATGCAGAGTTTCTCGAAGAGAATCGTGCCGAGTTGCTGTGGCGAGCCGATATTAAACTCTTCGCCTGCAAAATCGTAGATTTGCTTTTGTAAGCGCACAATCGCCGTGTCGATTTCTTTTGCAAGCACGTCAAGCTCGCGCGGATCGACCGCGATGCCGCGCCGCTCCATGCGTGCCAAGATTCCGGCAAGCGGAACCTCGATATTCTCATAGAGCTTGAGCTGATCGCGCTCCGCAAGACGTTCGCGCAAGTTTAAGACCAATTGCAGCGTCGCATCCGCAAACGCGGCGACATCTTCGGGAATGAGTTTATCTAAGAACTCCGAGCCCGCTTCTACGATGTTAGAAAACGATCGCGACGGGTTGAGCAAGTGGGCGCCGATCATCGGATCGTCGTCAAAGGTTCGCGTGTTAAATCCGCGGCGGTCGAGTTCCGTAAGAATGCCTTTGCTGTCGTATCCCACCAGCTGCTGCGAGTTTTTCCAGAGCTCGCCAAAGGCGGAACGCACCGGCTCCGCATCGAGGGCGGAAGTCAGAAATCCGACTCCGCTGCCGGCACTTGCGGAGAGGCCGATCTCTCCGCCACCCCGGAATGCAATCGCTACCTGCGCGGACTTGAGCATCTCGCGGATGTCGCTTGCCAGCCGAACGTAATCCGGCGGATCGACCACAGACACGTAGGAGCGCCAATGGCCTTTGAGTGTTTCGTCGTTTGCAAAGAGCGGCATGTCCACGGGGACGTCAAGTTTGGCCAGCAGCGTTTTGAATTCGAGTTCGCGGTAGAGTTTGTAAAGCGCATCATTATCGGGCGGCGTGTATTTGCTGTGCTCCCAGTCGACGTATAGATCGAGATCGGCGCGGACAACCGAGACGTCGCGGCACACACGTGCTTGGTCACCATACTCCTCGATAAGTTTCTCGAGTTTCGGCGATCCCGCAAGCGACGGCTTCGCGAGGAGATCATCGAGCGATCCCGCCACGCGAATCAGTTTGATCGCGGTTTTTTCTCCGACTCCCGGAACGCCCGGAAGGTTGTCGGACGGATCGCCCTTGAGGCCACGGTAGTCGGGCAGTTGCGACGGATCTAGATTGAAACGTTCGCGGACCGCCGCTACATCGTAGCGCCCAAGGTCCGTAATCCCGCGGCGGGTGACCAACACGGTCGTACGTTCGTCGACGATTTGCAACAGATCGAGATCGCCGGTTATGACCAGCGTTCGTTGCTTGGCGCCTTCGGCGCGGCGCGCAAGCGTCGCGATCACGTCGTCCGCTTCTTGACCGGCCTCTTCCATAACCGGGATATTAAAGACGTCGAGCACCTGGCGTACCAGTGCAAATTGCGGACGCAGGTCGTCCGGCATCTCGGTGCGATTGGCTTTGTAGTCGGCAAAGAGGTTGACGCGCGCTTTCGCCATGCCTTTATCGAAACACGCGATGACGTGAGTCGGCTTCTCATCAGTGATGATCTTGTTGAGCATCATCGTAAAGCCGTAAGCCGCATGAATGGGAACACCCTTGGTCGTGGTAAGCGTCGGTAACGCAAAGAACGCACGATACACGAGGCCGTAGGTATCGAGCAACATCAGCCTTGCAGTATCCGCCTTCGGCGTTTGCAAGTTTAGTTCAAGCATTATTTTACTAACACGCTTTGCGTGCTTGCCGAAACGTGGCCGTCGTCGCCGAGTTCGAGGATGGAAAGCGTGTAGGTTCCCGGTGTTTGCGGAAGGGGAATACTTACGTCGTCACCGGAGCGCGCGACGCGCCAATAGATAATGGCGCTCTCGACCGGCGCGATGCTCAGATCTTCCGGCCGGGCGGTCTGGATACCGTCAAAAGTAAGTGTTGAGGCGTGCGTTGCCGCCGCGTCAATCCCGGCGTGCCAATCGCCATTCGGCGGCGCGCTGTCTTGCGATGCGGCCCGGCCGATCCAGAGGAGGTCCGGCGCGCTCTCAAAACGCGCGGAGGCGGTTGGTACGCTGGAGGTCATTCGACCGATGATGGTTCTGTCTGCGGTCTGGCCTTCATCTATTTTCAGACGCGCTGTTGCACCGGCCGCAAATACATCGCCGTCGAGATGAACCGATGCGGGCTGCCCGCGTCCGGGACCTGTGAGCTGAAGCGGCACGGAGCTCCAACGCAACTCGCCATCCCGAACCAGCGCCGAGCCGATTTCGATAGAACCAGCCGCGTTTCGCACGGTGAATGTTGTGGCTGCGCGCCCGTCGTGCACAGGAGCGATGGCGGCGTCGATGTTCGCCGCGGTTTCATACGTGATGAGCGCATCGCCGGCCGCGCCGGGAGTTGATGCCTCGACTGCGACGCGATCGGCAGTTCGATACTTCGAGCGGTCCAGCGTAATGGTCACGTCGGCGCTGCGACCCTCGCCCCCATCCGAGAGCGCGCTGGGAACAACCCTCACTTCCTGCGCATCGAGCGCCTCTTTTCCGCCTACGCTTGCGCGCGCCAGGATCAGATTGGAACCAAGTTCGGGACGGGAAAACATGCCGCGCCCGTGACCCGCGCTATCGACTGTCAAGGACTGCTCTTGGATGGACGGTCCACGAACGAGTTGCACGCGAACAGCAATGTTCGGCGCGGGTTTGCCGTCTGAAACGGTATTGACGTAGACATCGAAGGCGACCGGATTTCCCAGCGATTGTTCGGTTTGCGCCGCTTGGATTCGGAGCGCGACCAGACTTGTCGGCACGACAAGCCGCGTACTGGCGGTGGCGCCGCCCGAAGAGATGCGAATGCCGTAGGTCGAGGCAAGTCCATCGGTAGGACGATCGATCGAAACTTGTGCAGTGCCGTCAGCTCCGGTCGACACGGCTTGGTCCAGAATTTTCGAGACGCCCCACACATTCGAGGCAACCGGCGGCGCGATGTGCGGGGAACGCACGACCATGATCCGCACCGTCGCACCGCCGACGGGAAGACCCGCGTGCGACGCCGCCACCGTGATATTTACGCCGCCGGCCGTTGCAACCGGCATTGCCTTAAGCGTCATGCCGGCAGCATTCGCATCGACATGCACGACGGTACCGGCGCTCGCATTTGCGGCGCTTACTAGGACCGTGTAATCGCCGCCAGGACTCGTCTCCGGAATCATCACCCCGGTTGCAAATGCACCGGCCGCATCCAATCCAATAGCTTGCCGCACCAATTCCGATGCGCCCGCGCGGACGCTGATCTCGGCTTGGCCACGCGCGGGTTTAAATTCGGCGCCCGCTCGCGTGCGCGCAAAGCCGACGACCCGCAAACGCTCGCCGGCATGCACGACTGCAGAATCGACAAAGACACCGGCAAGCGCATTCGGCAGCGGAGCCTGAGGCAACAGCGAGACAAAGGCTTTGCTCGATGCAAATTCCGCAAGCGCAAAAACCGGCCGCTGCGCATCACGCCACGCAATCAAGCCATGCGCATCGGTATTTAGAACGACAAATCGACCACCGGTTAAGAATGAAATACGCATATTGGAGAGCGCGCGTCCGGTGCCGAGATCCGCACCGTAGAGCAGCACTTCTCCAGCGCACTGCTTGCTAAGCAGTCCGATGCGGCTGCGATTGATCCACACTTGTTGCGCGACATCCTTGCGGCGAGCTTCTACCACGAAGAACCCTTCGCGCGACCCCAGAGGCACCGCGACGTAGCTCGACTCGAAACGGTAACCACCAACGGGCGCAAAACGCCAAGTCGCAACCGGATGCAAATGCGCGGTAGCCAGCACACGCGGCCGCGCATTGCTACCGGCGACGATTACATCGGCGGGATCGACGGCAAAAACGCTAAAATCGACGGGCGCGCTCGAATAGGTATCGAGGCGCACCGTAGTTTCTTTCCATGGAACGCTTGAGTTTCGCGCAAAGAGGGCAAAATAGCTATCCCACTTATGCAGATCAGGCAACGGCCGAGCGGCCTGCGCGCAGAGCGCGCCGAGTACAAAGAAGAGGCACAACAGCGCCGCGGCGAGCCGGAGCATAGCGGCTCCGGGTTCGGGGAGCCAGGGCCCCTTTCTTCCTGGTCGAAGGGCCGCTAAACGTGGACGAACAAGCTCCGCAGGGGAACTCAACGTCAACCCGCTGCCGTTACTGCGGCAGCAATGAACATTCCGATTGGCAGAGCTCCGCTCGCAAGCAACCCGCCGTATTCCAAATCGTGGTGGCCTGTGCATCGTGCGGACGGGCGTTCGCCGCTATCTCGCGTAACTAAGGGAACTATGAAGATTTCGACCATGCGCTTTGTTGCGCTCGCACTTTTCTCTGTGCTGTTGCTTCCGTCGCTGGGCTTGGCCGCATCCACGCCTCATCCCAAGCCGAGGCCGTTGCCGACGCCGCACCTACCGAAGGTGGCGCTGCACACGGAATTCAACGTCGAACTCAATCATTTGGGCCAGGTTGTGCGCGTGAAATCTGGCAAAGAATGCTCGAACCCCACCTTCAATGCACAGACGTACGGCAATGTGCTTCAAATTTTCGTGCGGCATCCGGATGGCACGGCAACGGTCGGCATGTACAAGATCACCTACGATTACAATCCGAAAACGCAGACCGTAAAGCGCGGCGTGCATTTGCTCTCCCAGGGGTGCTATTGGGCCGACGAACAATTTGCCGCAAACCAGATGATGTACCAGGACCGCAA
>JACRUB010000002.1 GCA_014305015.1 Vulcanimicrobiota bacterium
GTCTCGCGTTTGTATCTCGATAACTTCCCGCATCTCCAAGCATCGTGGCTCACACCCGGCCTCAAGATGGGGCAGCTTGCGCTGTTTTACGGTTGCGATGACATGGGCGGTACGATTCTCGAAGAGCAAGTCGTTCACGACGCCGGCTCCACAAACGAAGCAACTCGCAAGCAGCTCGAAGAGATCATTATCGGCGCCGGTTTCAATCCGGTTATTCGCGATACGTATTGGAATCTACGCAACGACGTTGCCCTTGCAACCGCGGGATAGCAGTTACTGGTTGTATCGAAACGCTTTGAATCCCACGAGATTGATTTCATGTTTTGGCGCGACCGCAAAGTAGTGGAGTTTGATGTTTACTCGGTCATTGTCCAACAGTTCAAATTTTGCCGTCGTGCGATTATCGACGCCACCCGAGAATTCGTAATTTCCGCGGTAGGACACGCCCTCACGGATCTGTCCGTTCCATTTAAGGAAAAATAGGTCATCTTTAGGATAAAATTCGATGAGCGATTTATCGCTCATCGAGTAAGTGCCGGCTAATCTCTCGTACAGACCGGCCTCCGGCTTTACTTCGTTTGACATTACCACGTCAAATTTCAACATTGTTTCCTGCCGGCTGTTCTCAGAAATCGCTAAAATTCGATTGACGGCAAGGGTGGATGAAGCGGAAGGGTCGGTCTCGAGATATGGATCGCCCTTCAGATAGAGTTGCGTTATGAGGCCGCGGTGATCTGCATGCGAAATGAGCAGATGTATATGCGCCGGTCGCCAAACGGTTTCGTTAGCTGGATATGGGATGGGGTGCATCGCGGTAAAGCGATATTCTCCATCGGCGCCTGTTTCTTGAGCGCCTCTGAAACGAAATTCGCTCGTGATATTATCGTACAGTTTGTCTTCTCCGCACTGCCAAATCTCTACAAGGGCGTTTTCGAGTGGCGTACGGCCGTCTTCTCCGTAAATGGTCCCCGCAAGGTGAATCAGTTGGCCAGAATACGCCCGCGGAACGATAGTAGTCCTAATCGGAGCTCCGGGTCTGTAGAACGGTCCTAAGATATCAGTTGAAGTCGGGGTGTCACCGGTAAACCCGTCTTTGCTCCAACCTATTTTCCCATTGCGCCCACTGCGACAGCAAACGTACCGGTGCCCAGAACGAATGTCGTGCGTTTCATGATTCCAAACATGCCCCTAGGGCCCTAAGAATCCTGCACTATCCAGGGCCCTCTGCCGCGGGTAGCCGACACTACGGATGCTCGAGCAAGTAGAGTCCCAGGAACGAGAACAACAGAATCACCGTTTGTAGCGCGATCGGCGTCGCGGTTTTTAGCGGCCGCTTCCAATCGGCCGTGGTGGCAAAGACGAAGAGCGCAACCATCGATGCCGCGACGGAAAGCTGGAAGATATGGGCCTGCGTTCCCTCGTCCCCATGCGAAGGTACGCGGAATATATAGCCACTAAGAACGGTCGAAAATGCAATAAGAGCAAGAACGATGAGCGCAATCGCACTCATGCGGTTGATCGTTTGGCGCGACATGGTTCACCTCCGAGAAATGTTATTAACTTTGTATCACAAAGTTAATAACATATGCAAGCCTTAAGCCCTTTTTTTAATCTATCTTGAAAGTGATTAGCGTCATGGGTTCGGCGAACTTCTCGTAGAAGGCGCGAGCGCGCATATTCTTTTCTTCCGTTACCCACCGGACATGGGTCCAACCCCGTTCTTTCGCGATCGCGCTGACTGCATCGATGAGCTGACGCGCAAGCCCACTGCCGCGATGATCCTCAAGCACATAGAGATCGTCTAAATAGCAGGCCTCATTCCCATGAAGAGTTCTCGGGAACGGCCGGTAGTGCACGAAACCTGCCAGTTGTCCATCCGATTCGGCGATGATCGCTTTGGTTGGATGTTTCGGATCGTTGATCCACTTCCAGATCTCCTCACCGATCTCGCGCGTGACTTCTTCGTGCACCGCGACGGAGAACGCGTGGTAGAGCGCATACCATATTTCAAACTCATCCGCATTGGGCGCGCGCATCACGTATTTATTCACGAGGTGCGTCTTGCAAAGCGGTGCGATCCACGCCGCCCGGGATGAAGAAGTACAGCGATGTGACCTAAGAGCAATCGGAACGCGATCGCCGTCCACGTCAAGTCAACACCGTAAACGAAAGCGGAGGGTGCGAGCTAATGTAGTCGGGCCAGTGTTTCCCAAGTTCGCACCAGATCCAGTCCGCCGTCGGACTCATATGCTCACTCACGACGGGTACCGTAATATTAAGCACCAACAGCGTGATCGCAAATGCTAGAGCGCTTCAAGGATGGTCGCCGCTCCGAGCACTTCTTCGGTCGCGGGATCGAACATCGCGACAAGCTGGCCCGGCGAAACGGCCCGCTGCGGCTCATCGAATTGTAGTCCCAGGGTCCCGTCGGGCTGCAACGTGGCGGCGGCATCGGCGAGGGCCGCGCGGTAGCGCACCATGCCGAGTACTCGCGCGGTTTCTGCGAAACGCTCGGGACGAATCAAATTCACCTCGTCGGCGATGAGACCCGATGTGGCAAGTTCCTCTTCGCGACCGATGACGATCGTGTTGGTTTTTGCATCGATACGCGTGACATAGCGAGCGTTCTCCGCGCCGCCCGGCAATTTCGAACGTTGCCCGATGGTGAAATTCGAAACGCCGGCGTGCTTGCCGACAAGCTCACCCGCTTGCGTAAGGATGTCGCCTTCTTTATTGAGATCCGGGCGTACGCGCGCGAGCACGTCGCGGTAGTCGCCGCCTTCAACGAAACAGATGTCTTGTGATTCGGCTTTATCGTGCACGGGCAGACCCAGGCGTTTGGCATGTTCGCGCGTCGTCGACTTATCCAAATCACCGAGCGGCAAGAGCAGCCTGCTCAGTTGCGTGGGCGTGAGTTGCGCAAGTGCATAGGCCTGGTCTTTTGCCTTCGCACCGCGAAAGAGATGTGGTCCGTCTTCGCCATGTTCGAGTTTCGCGTAGTGGCCCGTGGCGACATACTGGGCGCCAAGCCGGTCGGCATAATCGCTAAGCGTTCCAAGTTTGACAAAGTTATTGCAAGACACGCATGGGTTGGGGGTGCGTCCTGACGCGTAGTCATCGGCAAACCGGTCGATCACCGTGCGCCGGAATGTCTCTTCGAAGTTGAGCACGTAATGCGGAATGCCCAGAATGGCCGCGCTTTTGCGAGCATCGTCGAAATCATCAATTCCGCAGCATGACTTGGCATGCGGCGCTTTTGTAGGTGAATACATTTTCATCGTGACGCCGACGACGTCGTACCCGGCTTCAACCAGAAGTCCGGCCGCAACCGCTGAGTCGACGCCGCCGCTCATTGCGGCGATGATACGTGCTTTTTTCATGAACCTTCTAATAACAGGATAACAGTCTGGAGACGCAAACTCCAAGCCCATGCCTGCTCTCGGTGAACAGTTTCGCGCAGCGCGAGAAGCGCGCGGCTTGTCGCTCTCAGAAGTTGCCGAGCAGATTCGTATCCGGTCGGTCTATCTGGGTGAGATTGAAGCGGAGAATTGGGCGGCCATCGGCGCTCCCGTCTACGTTCGCGGTTTCCTGAGAACCTACGCCCGATTCCTGGGGCTCGACCCCGAAGAGGCCGTGGCAGAGTTCAACAAAACCGCCGAAGGCGCTCCGGTTGCGGACGGCACCGGCCTCTCAGGCTCGTCTTGGTCCGGAGGCGAGCGACGCAATCTCTCGCCGCTGCTCTGGGTCGCCTCGGCCATCGCGGTGATTCTCATCGGATTCGTCATTTACAATTTCGTTATGCTGCGGCACACTCGCGCGATCGTTACGGGGACTTCGAGCTCTCCCAGCAGCCGGTCACCCCTTCCTTCTAAAAGCGCCTCGCCGGGGAGCGGCGCGCCTGCAACTAGCCCGGCCCCGCTTGGGCACACTTTAGCGATCCGTCTTTCTTCCGGCTCCTGGCTCAGGGTGACGGTTGACGGAAGTGTTAGTATAGAGGGCGTCTTCCCGAAGGGCACGTCGAAACAGTTCCACGGCAAGAAAGCACTTGTACGCGTGGGCAACGCCGGTGGCGTCGAGATCATCGTTAACGGCCACGCCGTTCCGAAACTCGGTAAAGTCGGAGACGTCGCCGAGCAATCTTTTACGCTTTAGGGAGTTATTCTTGGCTACCGACTATTCGTTCGATGTTGTCTCGAAAATCGATCAACAGGAATTGGATAACGCGCTCAATCAGACGCGCAAGGAAATCATGGGCCGTTTCGACTTTAAGAATTCGAAGACGAGCATTGAGAACACGGACAAAGAAATTACGATCATCTCGGACGATGAGCTCAAGATGAAGAACGTGCTCGATACGCTGCAGGCCAAGCTGATCAAGCGCGGGATTTCGATCAAGGCCTTCGATTGGGGAAAAGACGAGCCCGCGGCCTCCGATACCGTGCGCCGGATCATCAAGATCCAGAGCGGCATTCCTAAAGACAAATGCAAACCGATTATCGAGAAGATCAAAGCCTCGAAGCTCAAGGTCAATTCACAAATTCAAGGCGAGCAGATTCGGATCTCTGGCAAAGACAAAGACGACTTACAAAAAGCCCAGCAGCTCCTGCGCGACATGGACTACGAAGTGCCGCTCCAGTTCGACAATTACAGATGATTATCTCGAGACCGCACATTTCTCGCGCGCAGGTTGAGAAGGCGCTGCGCCCTAGGCTCCGCGCCCCCCAGCAAAGCTGGGGCCCTCCGACCAACGACCCCGCCATCATTGCGATAAATTCGCGATTCCCCCAGGGGGGTCGCAAATAACATGCCCTCCGTTTCTTTCGTGTCCCTTGGCTGCGCGAAGAATCTCGTCGACACCGAGGTGATGATTGCCAAGCTTGGCGCGGCCGGGTGGGAGCTGTCTTCGCAAGCGTCCGAAGCGGATACGGTTGTCATCAACACGTGTGCGTTTATCGATCCGGCGAAGGCTGAATCGACTGAAGTGATTATGGAACACGCCGCGCAGAAGCGCAGCGGTCAGCAGCTTATCGTTGCCGGGTGTCTGGCGCAACGCTTCGGCGAACAGTTGCAGTCGCTCGTGCCTGAAATCGACGGCGTTATCGGAACGGGCGCGTATGCCGGCATTGTCGATCTGCTCGAAGATGCTCGCGCCGGCCATCATCCGGTGCGGTTGCAATTTGATGCCGAACCCGAACATGATTTTCTGCCGCGTTTGATTACAACGCCGGCTGCTACGGCTTATTTGAAGATCGCCGAGGGATGCGATCACCCGTGCACGTTCTGCATTATCCCGCAGCTGCGCGGCAAATTTCGCAGCCGCAGTGAAGAATCGATCCTTATGGAAGCGCGCTCGCTTGCGGCGTCCGGCACCAAAGAACTCATCCTCATCGCACAAGATACCTCGATGTGGGGACGAGACCGCGGTCATAAGCGGGGCGGCCTCGCGCAACTCCTCGAGAAGTTACACGATATCGACGGCTTGGAGTGGATCAGGCTGCTCTATCTTTACCCGGCAACGGTCGATCGCGAATTAATCGATGTAATGGCGGCGCTGCCGAAGGTTTGCAAGTACATGGACATGCCGCTGCAGCACGCGCATCCTGATGTGTTGCGCCGCATGCTGCGTCCCTCAAACGGAGAGCGCTATCTCGAGATCATTAACGATTTTCGCGAGCGCGTGCCGGGAATTACAATGCGCTCCACGTTCATCGTTGGCTTCCCCGGTGAAACCGAAGAGCATGTCGATTATCTCGAAGAGTGGGTTGGACGTGCCGAACTCGACCGAGTCGGCTTCTTCGAATATTCGCAAGAAGAAGGGACGCCCGGCGCCACGCTCGATGCGCAAGTCCCGACAAAAATCAAACGCAAGCGTCTGATGCGCCTGCGAGATGCGCAGCGTGTCGCCTCGGAACGCGCGCATGCGCGCCGATTGGGCCAAACCGTGCGCGTCTTAGTGGAAGAATCGCGCCACGTGAAGAAAACAGATCCATTCCGGCTGCTGCTTGGGCAACCAAGAGCTTGGTTCGGACGTTCAATGGGCGAAGCGCCGGGAGTAGACGGCGGAATCTACTTTACTGGAGCTGCGGCAATCGGAGACTTTGTCGACGTTGTGCTCGATACTAATGGTCCGTTTGATTTTGCCGGCAGCATCGCAGCAAAGGAACTCGTAAGCATTGGGTAAGCATCTCGCGCAAGACCAAGAGTACAGCGGGCCTCGCACGTCCCCGGGACGGCGCATCATGCTAGCGCTCGGCGTCGCCTTCATCGTCGGCGCTTTGGGTATCTTTGGCGTAGCGATTGCCAAGCACGAAAACCCCTTACAAGTGCTCACGCAGTCTGTCGTCCCGGATCCACAGGCGGTCTTCAACAAAGACCGGATACTCGTGCTCGTCGTCGGTCGTGACTACGACTATAACGACAAAGATTTCGAGATGTCGAAAAACGCGCGCAGCGACCTGATTCAAGTCTACTCGATGGATTTCGTCAATCATACCATTAACGAAGTCTCCGTTCCGCGCGACATGGATGTTGTTCTGAACGGCCATGAAAACAAAATCAATCAGGCGCTTTCAGACGGCGGTATCACGGAATCGGAAGCCGTGGTTGCCAAATTTCTTGGCATTCCGGGCATCGACCGGTACGTAGCGCTGAGAATCAATAGCTCAAAGCAACTGATTGATGCGATCGGCGGCATCGACGTTCCCGTCAAGGAGACGATGGACTATGACGACAGCTGGGGCCATCTTCACATCCACTTCAAAGCGGGCAAACTCTATCACATGAATGGGGAGGCAGCCGTTTCCTACGGGCGTTTCCGCCATGACGCGTGCGGAGACCCGTGCCGGATCGAGCGCCAGCAGCAAGTTATCCACTTAATCGCCGGCAAACTCAAGAGCAATAAGCTCAACGATCTGGCGCATCTCGGCCAACTCATCGATATCATGAAGAAGAGCGTCGACACAAACATGAGCACGACCGAGCTGTTGAGTCTCGCGGGTGCGTTTCAGAATCTCGATGCCAAAACGATTCGGATGGCGCAAGTCAAATATATCGACACCAAGGACACGCCGTATGGCGGGAATGTCTTGATCGCAGATGATGCGCAGAAGCAGAAGATCGTGAACCAACTATTGCTTGAACCGGCCCCGGTTGCAGGCTCGCCGAGCCCGGGCGATCTGTCCGCAATTGCGCCGTCGTCGATTAAGGTCGACGTGAAGAACGGTAGCG
>JACRUB010000072.1 GCA_014305015.1 Vulcanimicrobiota bacterium
ATTCTGAATCGTGCGTGTGGTAGATGAACGTTCCCGGATCTCGCGCGACAAACGTGTAACGGAAATATCCGCCGGCCGCGACCAGGGGCTGAGAAATCCCCGGGACTCCATCCATCGAAACGGGGGCACCGTGAATGCCGTGTAGATGGATCGTATCGGGCGCCGGACCGTCGTTGAGGTAATCGATGACGACGGTGTCGCCTTGATTGACTTGAAAGACCGGCCCCGGCACCACGCCATTATAGGTATTGGCGAGCACGGTCATATCCGGCTTGAGATTCCACGGCGCGGGACGCTCGACGATCTTGAAGGTCTTGGTGCGGCCTCGCGCTTGCGGGACGGCGTTGAACGAACCGTCTTCGCGGGGCACGATCTTGGATTCGCCGGGCGCTGGGGTCGCAGCGGGAAATGGGCTCTTGAGCGGCTGGAGGCCAAGGGTAGCCGGATTGACTCCTACGCCGGCTTCGTCACTGTCCGCCCGCGCAACGCCAGGCACGAGGAGTAGGGCTGCCGCCAGCACGAGGATCCACAGAGTCAGTCGAGAGCGCACGCAGTCCCCTGCCTTCTAAGGCATGACAAGGTCGGTAATTAGGAGAGCCTAATTACGCACGCCCGTAGCCCAATCCTACCCTACTCGCTCGGCGGGAACGTGTAGTTGCGCGGCGGCACGACCGGCGTGCCGACTTCGAGCGTGATCTGCTGATGCGCCGTGAGTGGAATATCGGAAAGATTTCCGTCGTACTTCATCCCGTTCACGAATGCTGTTACGGGGCCCGTGAAACTTCCGACCGCATTGCGGCTCAAGCTGCCACCCCAAATGTGGAAGAAGTTGCCGAGCGTGTAGCTAACGATTTCCGGCGCCTCAACGTGGATGATTCCGCTTCCGTCGTGCGTGTGAACCCAATACAGACAGCCTGCTCCATTGGCGCCCGGGATAAGACCAGCATATTTCGGTATTTGAATTTGTGTACCGCGATCGAAGATATCCAAGTGGCTGTGAATGTGCAGCGACACTTGCTCGGTCGCTTCACACTTAATTCCGTCAACGGGACTGCCCTGGCCACCGCCGTAAATATCGCCTTCTTTCCAAACGGGCTTGCCGACGTTCGCGAGATCTTTAATTTGGATCGGTTTTTTGGAAGCATTCGGACCCGGCGTCGGGGTGGCGTACGCCGCTTTGACGTCTTGGTCGCTCTTAAACCTGAATAGTCCAAACCCGAGAATGACCAGCACAATGGCGACGGCAAACCCGACATAAATCGGGCGCATCGGATCGCTTTTTTTGGGGCCGCCGCTTCCGGACCCTCCGCGGGCAGCTGCCCGGCGCTCTTGACGTGAACTCATGGCGCGGTTCGTTCGCTAGGCGGTAACTTCGCTCATTTCTGGGTCGAGACGCCGGTCTTCGATTAAGTAATTTCCCACGTAATCGCTCACAGCGTCGTGCAGCGGTGTGATGTTCTTGGAGTAGCCGCTTTCGCGCAGCCGGTCGATCGTGGCCTTCGTGGAGTATTGATACTTATCGCGCAAGCTCAAGGGCATGTCGATGAAATCGATCTTCTGTGGAAGTCCGAGGACCTCGAATATCGGTTCCACGAGATCGAGCCACGTGTGCGCTTGTCCCGAGCCGATGTTATACAGGCCGGTTGCGCCCCTGTCCGCGAGGTGCAGGGTCATCTCCACCGCGTCTTTGACGTAGATGAAGTCGCGCTCTTGCTTTCCGTCGGCGAAATTCGGACGGTAGCTACGGAAAAGCTTCACGCTTCCGCTTTCGCGGATTTGTCCGAATGCTTTATGCACGACGCTGCGCATGTCGTGCTTGTGCTGTTCGTTTGGACCGAAGACGTTAAAGTATTTGAGCCCGGCTATTTTATCAAGCCACCCTTCGCGCTGCGCATAAAGGTCGAAGAGCTGTTTGGAGTACGCATACATGTTGAGCGGACGCAGGGTTTGCAGCGGCCGGTCTTCGCTCAGATTCTCTTCCAAGCCCCCGTAGGTTGCGGCTGAAGAAGCGTACACAAATTGCACCTTGCGATCGAGTGCCCAACGCGCCAGATTCTTCGTGTATTCAAAATTATTTCGCATGAGGTATGCAGCGTCTGTTTCAGTCGTCGACGAGCAGGCTCCAAGATGGAAGAGTGTCGTGAGTTCCTCAAAGCGCTCGCTTGCGAGAATGCGCTGCTCAAATTCGTCCGCATCGATATAGTCCGCAAACCGCAGTGGGGCGAGGTTTTTCCACTTTTCATCGGTGCGCAGCCGGTCGACAACGAGGATGTTGTCGATGCCGCGCACGTTAAGCGCCCAGATCAAAGCGCTTCCGATAAAACCGGCGCCGCCGGTAACGGCGAGGCGTTTTTTGCCCAAATTTTTCATGCCAGGAGGCGGTCTTTGGCCTCAGGGTGGCCCCGGTCCTCGCCCGCCTACGCGGAATGTGCAACCGTCCACGCGAAGAAAGCATCATATAGAAGCGCCGCCAAGCGGACGAGGACCACAAACGATGCATAGAACCCATGACAGCCATAAACACGTGCACGGAGCCAATTGCGGACACCCCGCAGTGCAACACGACACGCACACCGATTATTTGCACGACGGGCATCTGCATCACGTCCACGACGATCACATCGACGAGCACATACTTGCGGACGGCGACGTCGTTCCTGCGGATTGCGGAGTTCACGACTGCGCGACGCATGCAAGCGAGCACGAGCACAGTACGTACTGCGGCCACCGCCCGGTGCCGCATGAGGATCACGTCGACTATTTAGTCGACGGGCATCTGCATCACGACCACGGCGGCCACTGCGACGATCACGGCGCCGTAACAGTCGTATAAACGCGCACGCCGATATAAACGAGTGCTGCAAAGCTTGCAATAAGGAATCCGACCGGAAGCCCGGTTGTAAACGCAAGCGCGATTCCGCTCCAACAGCAGACCAGATTAAGCACGATTCCTAAACCGATCGCCCGCCACGGACGGTCGGTTAGAAGCGTCGCCGCAGCCGGCGGCGCCACCATCAGCGCAAAAATCAAGAGCGTTCCAACCGTTGGAATGGTCGTTGTGGCTGCAATCGCAATGCATGCAAGGAAGCTGATGCTCAAGACCTGCATGGGAATTCCGCGGGCGTGTGCAGCCTCCGTATTCACCGTTGCAAACAAGAGCGGGCGGTACATCGCAGCAACCGTAAGCAGTGAAAGCACGGCGAGTGCCGCCGTTGCGGCAACCTGCGTGCGGCTAATTCCCACGATCGTACCGAAGAGCAGGCTGAAGGCGTCGGTTGCATACGTCCGGTTGAGGACGAGAAAGAGCGCTCCCGTGCCGAGCGCCGCAGTCATGACGAGGGCCGTAATCGCATCGCGTGCGCTGCCGCGCGCACTTAAGATGCCCATACCGCCCGCACCGAGCAGTGAGAACGCGAGCAAACCCCAGACCGGCTCGACGCCGATCAGCACGGCGCCGGCGGCTCCCGCAAAACCGATTTGGGCTAAAGCGTGTGTTGCAAAACTCGCGCCACGCAACACAACGAAAAACCCGATGACGCCGGCAACGATTGAGACCAGCGCTCCGACGATGAACGCGTTCTGCATGTAAGGTAGCTCGATCATGCTTCGTTCGACTCCGAACGGCGTGAGTCGCCGGCGCTGAAAAAGCGCGCGATGACAAACGTGCCGAGCGCAAGAACTCCGAGAAAGAAACTGACCGGCCAGCCTTTTCCACCGGGCGGCCACGTGTAGCTCGCATAGGCGAGAAAAATACTCAGCGTCATCTGCACGGCGCCGAAAATGACCGCAAAAAGAATTGCCCACGGGACCCTGCGCGAAAAAGTAATCGCCGCACTTGCGGGACCGATCAAGAGCGCAGTCGTCAACAAGACGCCAACAAGCTGCGCCGCTTCGGCGACGGCAACACCCATGATGAGCAGAAATGCCGTGCTTATGAACTTCACCGGCACGCCGCGCGCTGCAGCCGTTTCTGGATTGACTGTAGAGAAGATCAGTGGACGGTACAGTATCGCAAGCGCGATCACGCAGGCGGCGCCCACCACCATGGTGGTGAGGAGAACGCCCGAGCGAATCGCAAAAATCGAGCCGAAGAGAAGCGCCGCCGGCTGGCTGACGTAACGCGTCTGGATGAAGAGGAAGAGCGCACCGAGCCCGAGTGAGGCGGTGAGCACCACACCTGTTGCAACATCGCGCTCGCGAATTTTATCGCCTAGTCGTGCCATCACAATGCTGCCGATAACGGAAAACGCAAGCAGTCCGGCAAGCGGGTCCAAGCCTGCGAGCGGGGCTCCCGCGCCGCCCGTAAAGCCGACGTCGGTGATTGCGTGTCCCGCAAACGATTGGCGCCGCATGACGACGAAGACGCCGACGAAGCCGCATAGTGCTGCTACGATGACGCCGGCCAGCAGTGCTTGCACGACGCCGGGATCGGCAAGCATCTGATGAATCACGGTGTTAGGACCACGACGCGATCTCCAACTCGGATCACGTCGACGTGATAGCCGTAGAGTTTCGAGAGCACCTCTTCGCGGACAACTTGATCGACGGGGCCAACGGCTGCGCGTCCCGCCGCAAGGTAGATCACGCGATCCATCACTTCGATCAGTGGATTGATGTCGTGCGTAACAAACAGCACAGTGACACCGTGCGAGCGGCGCAAGCCGTCCACGACTTTGACGATCTCGCTTGCGCTTGCGATATCAAGATTCGAGAGCGGTTCGTCCAAGAGTACTATCTTAGGATCCGATAATAGTGCCTGGGCGATAAACAACCGCTGTTGTTCGCCGCCGGAGAGTTTTCCAACGGGCGCGTCTGCGTACGCTAATGCGCCGACGGCGCGCAGCGCCTCCGTGACTTGCGCAGCCCGCTGTTTTGAGGGCAGCGAGAAACCCCACTTCTCACCATCTAATCCGAAGCCGACAAAATCGCGGCCGCGAAGGGGAAGTTCCGGATCGACAACGGTTCGCTGCGAAACGTATCCGATGAGTTTGCTGCCGCGCCGGACCGGCCGGTCAAGAACCTTAACCATTCCGGTGTCGGGCTTAAGTAATCCGAGCAGAATGCGTAGGAGCGTCGTTTTGCCGGCGCCGTTCGCACCGATAATGCCGACGAATTCGCCGGCAGCGGCCGAAAAGTTGATGTCGCGTAGGATCGTGCGCCCGCCAAGGGCGATACTGACGTTGCTAACGACAAGAGTTTCGCTCAGGGCAGTTTCTCCGTCGATTTTCCGGATTGTAGCGCGCGCTGCACGGCATCGACTTCGGCCTTCATCCATTGCGCGTAGGTCATGCCGGCGGGCTGCGTTTCGTAAACACCGATGACTGGAACGCTACTTTTGCGGGCGAGGTCCAGCAGGCGCGCGGTGGTTGGTTCGACGGTCTGCTGATTGTAGATGAACGACTTGACGGATTTGGTGGAGAGCAAGGTGGTTACTGCGGAGACCTCCTGGGGTGCGGGATCGTTGCCCTCTTCGACGGCCAGCTGGAACGAGACCGGCGTGCGGATGTCGAGCCCGAGCGCACTTGCGGTGTAATTAAAAACCGGCTCCGTGACCGCAACCGGGGTGCCCTGATATTTGCGTTTCGCGGTGGCTATCGCATCCATCCAGGGAGCAAGCGACACGACGAACTTGGCCCGGTTAGCTTCGTATTCTTTGGCATTCGCAGGATCGCGCTTTGAGAGTTCATCTGCGATCAGTTGTGCAATGCGTTGCATCGTGCCGGGCAGGTACCACAGGTGCGGGTCGTCGCCCGGATGTTTGCCGAAAACTTGACCGGCGTTGATGATCGTGCGTCCCGCGCGCGGTGAAGCCGCTTCGAGCTTTTGCATGAACGCATCGTAGCCGAGGCCGTTTTCAACGATCAGATCGGCCGATGCGACGGCTGAAGCATCGGTCGTATTTGATTCGTATGAGTGCGGGTCCGTGTTGGGATTGGTCAGGATGGCGTGCACGTCAACATGCGATCCCCCGATTTGCGTAATCACGTCGGCGTAGAAATTCTCGGCCCCGACCGTGTGAATCTTCGATGAGTCCACCTTGGCGGCCGAACAGGCCGCCAGAAGAGCGACGGCGCCCGCAAGCGAGGCAAGGCGCAAGCCCGTGTGAGTGTGTTCGAGTGTCACGGTCATGCTGCGTCTTTCGCTCTAGGAACATGAAAAGACTTGCAGCTATGAATCCGCTCGCGCTCAGCAAACCAATAGCCATTACTTCGGCTGCGGTGCTCATCGTCTTCGCCCTTGGAATAGCAGGCAGCACGCTGTTGCCACGCAGCACGCAAGCGCTCTCCCAAAACGTCGAGCGCGTCAGCATTGCAAAAGCAATCCACGTGGCAGTTCCGCAGCCAAAGCTCAAGATCGCGCCGCCTCGTATGGCGTCCAGCGCAGGTGTGCCCGTAAATCAGGCGGCTCAGAATCCATCTGCGAGCGATGCACAAGCCCCGCAGATCGCGCGAACCGCTACGATCAGTCTCTATGTGAAAGACGTGGACAAAGCGATCGCAGCGATCAATGCTCTGGCCCGGCAGAAGCGTGGAGATGTCTTATCACTTGATGATCAGCGTGCCGCCGATGCAAACTCGCACGCCAGCGCCCAGATGCAGCTCCGTGTACCGGATGGGCGTTTTACCGATACGCTAAGCGGCCTGGGCCAGACGGGTGTTGTCCGCGCACAGTCAATTGCAGCGGAAGATCTCTCGTCTCAAATTGTGGACAATTCTGCCCGCTTGCGCAACTTGCGCCGCACCGAGGGCGATATCCTCAAGATTATGGACCGTTCTGGTTCCGTGGGGCAAGTGCTTGAGGCAGAGAATCAGCTCACGCAAGTGCGCGAGCATATCGAAACGACAGATGCGGAAGTCAAATCAATGCTGTACCGCGTTCACTACTCCACGATCGACGTAACGCTTGAAGCGGAGGTTGCGTCGGTTCCCAGCGCGCCGGCCGGACTGGCGCAACTCGCCACGGCGTGGGCCTCTGCGACGCATGAGGTCGTTCAGTTTTCGCTCGGCATCCTCGCTTCGCTGATCTGGATACTCGCATTCGCACCGTTCGTCGCTGCGGTTGTCGTAATCGGATTTCTCGTGAGACGGGTCCTACTGCGACCAGCTTGAGTCGCCGGCATTTCCGCTGCTCCACCCTTGCGTGCTCCAAACGTCATGCTCGCTATCACCAGTCGCTCCCGTCGTGTCGTGATATTTGACTTTGATTTGCGTATCGG
>JACRUB010000139.1 GCA_014305015.1 Vulcanimicrobiota bacterium
TTTTAAATGGCGCGACGACCCCCTCGGGAGTAAGATCTAACGTGGCGCGACTCGCACGGTTGACCCGTCCCCCGCCACCTGCTATGATGCCTGAGCCGAAGTAGGGCCCGGGAGGGTCCTCACCGGATGCCTTCGGGCGATCCGGTCTTCACATGAGGGTCCGACGGTAGGGTCCGCGAGTGGGGTTGCTTCGGCAGCGCCATTTTTTGTTTTCCTGAGGAGACGCCCATAGCAAGACCGCTTCGTATCAACGACCAGATCCGCATCCGCCAAGTTCGCGTCATCGACGAGAACGGCGAACAACTCGGAATTTTGCAAACCGAGGACGCGCTTGCGCGCGCGAGAACCGCGGGTCTCGACCTCATCGAGGTTTCACCGACTGCCCAGCCGCCCGTTTGCAAAATCGGCGACTACGGTCGACTGAAGTACGAGCAACAGAAAAAAGACAAAGATGCGCGTAAGAAACAAAAGAATTGGGAGCTGAAGGAAGTCAAACTTCGGCCCAAGATCGAGACGCACGACTACGAAACCAAAGCCCGCATGGCCGAACGCCTGCTGATGGACGGCGGAAAAGTCAAAGTCACGATCATGTTTCGCGGACGCGAAATTACGTACGCGAGTTTCGGACGTAAGCTGCTCGATCGCATGGCCGTCGATATGACGCCGATCGCGATCGTCGAGCGCGAACCGAAACTCGAAGGAAAGAATATGTTCATGATTCTCGCGCCGCGCCCGGTGCCTAGCGGTCCGCCGAAGTACTCGACGATCCACGCAAAGGAAAACGAGAAAGAACACAAGGCGGAACTTGAGGCTCACAAAGCCGAGCATCACGACGAAGAATCAGTAGCGGAAGAAATAGAAGTAGCGAAGGAGCCAACCAGTGCCTAAAATTCGGACCCATCGTGGAACAGCCAAACGCGTCAAGGTGAGTTCAACCGGCAAAGTGATGCATCGTCATCAATTCAGCGGTTGCGGACACATCATGAGCAAGCGTACCCGCAAGCGGAAGCGGAACTTCCGTAAGGACCAGCCTGTTTTCAAAGGCGATCTGAAGCGCTTGGCGCCGACGATTCCGTACTTGGTTTAGGGAGGGCTGAAGTAAATGGCACGTATTAAACGCGGCGTTCACGGCAGAAAACACCACCGCAAGGTCATGAAGCTCACCAAGGGCTTCCGCGCAGCTCGCCGCCGTAACTACAAAGTCGCAAACGAAGCGCTGCTTCACTCGCTGGCATACGCATACCGCGATCGCCGCGTGCGCAAGCGCGACTTCCGCTCGCTTTGGATCAGCCGCATCAATGCAGCCGTCCGCAAAGAGGGCATGAGCTACAGCGTCTTCATGAACGGCCTCAAGAAATCGGGCGTCACGCTCAACCGCAAGGCCTTAGCAGAACTCGCCGTGAGCGATTCAGCCGCTTTCGGTTCGCTCTTGAAGATGGCTAAAGACAGCCACGGCAAGGCTTCGACAAGCTCAGCCTGACAAGGGTGCGTAGGCTTCGACAAGCTCAAAGTGACACGGTACAAAAGGCTCGCAGCAATGCGGGCCTTTTCCCTAGCCTCCAGCGTTTCGAGCCTGATCCTCCAGAAATTTCTTCGCGAAGTGCGGGTACATGACGCGGTTATAGAAGCCGCAAAGGAGTTGCGGTATCCGCCCGTTGTTGCGGCCTTCGTCAGCGTCAAACATGATAAAGACCGGTGTGTAGATTAAACGCATCTTGCGGCTGAAAGCGCGGATCTCTTCCGGCGTCTTCCCGCTACGAACGACAAGCGCTCTCGCCACTTTTTCATCGTCCGGCTCAGTGCGAACCAGCTCGTTGACTTCAGCCGCGTTTGTGGCGAGCAGCTTGAAGACGCGGGAATCCATGTAGTCGCTGTCGCCATACATGTACTCACCGATAGGCGCGCCGCTGACGTGCCGGCGCGCCTTGTCGATAATGCGTCCGAGGAAAATGCATCCTTCGAGCGATTGGAATGGCGAGCGCGGAACCCATTGCATATTTGTATCCTTAGTGCACGTGGGAGTGCAGCCACAGTGCGATAGCGTCCATCACGCGTGGATCGACTTCACGCGCCTGTTGATATTCCTTACCGGTCGATGGAATCCCGGGCGCCAAATGCATGAAGAAATGATTGTCACCGTCGAGGGAATCAATCGTCACGTCTTTAGCGCGTTCTCGCGCTGCGAGTTGCACTCGAGGAAGTTCGGTGGCGGGGTTTATGAGGTCGGCGCTTCCTTGCACGAGCAGAACGGGAAGCTGCAATTTTGCATACTCAAGCACCGGATCGACGTTCTCGACGCTTTTGAACCACGCCGTTTCACGCAAGCGATCGACTCTTGGTTGAGCGTCCGGATGCGCCTTCAATTGCCTGCTTATGAATAATCCGTACGACATGGAGGGCGGCGAGAGCAACACAACGCCGCGCAGCGGAACGCCCGTTAGGGCAAGAGCGGTTACAAGCTCGGCGCCTTCGCTGTGGCCAAGTGCGAAAATATTCTGTGAATCGATGCCGGGTTGATGCTGCAAAAATACAAGCGCAGCCATTTCATCCTCGATGAAATTTTGGCGAACGACCTTCGCCGCCTGCGTTAGGGTAACGCTTCCGCCCACAGATCGCTTGTCGTACCGCAGCACCGCAACTCCTGAAGCGACAAGCGGTTGCGCGATATCCCGGAAGATGTGGTTGGGACCGATTTGTTCGTCACGATCGAGCGCGCCCGTATCGTGAACGAAGAAAACCGCCGGAACGGGGCCGCTTACGTTCTCCGGCATCGAGAGTGTCGCAGCCAGACGTGAGCCATCCCTCGACGTGAAAAACACTTCGCTATCCGCCGCGCGAGCGCTCAGCGGCAAGAGACAGGATGCAGCTAGGACAAGCAAGGCGGCCAATGTACGCACGGTCTATCCGTCTTCGACTACCGCCTCTTCGTAAACTGCATTCCTAAACCGCCAGGCGGCGTTTCGAGAGCTGCGCCGCGTGCACAAAGCGCGTGATCTCTTCCTTGATCAGGTGATCCGCATCTTTAAAGGCGATGCCTTGCACGTAACGCCCGCGTGATTCTTGCACGCCCGGGACGACGGTGCAGTGAACGGTAATCGGCGCAAACGGCCGCTGCTTAACGAATTTCTTTTGCTCGGTCGACCGGCTAAAGAGCGGCGAGGTAGCCACCGGTTCGGAGTGTGCCAAAACCTCGAGCACCTGCGCAGGCATCGTAAACGTTAACTCCAGCACCCACTCACGGCGCAGAATCATATCGGTTGCAATACGCATGCCGCCCGCGCTGATATCGAGGGACGTCGCGCGATGTACGCCCGGAATTCCCGGAATCTTAAAGGTCATTTGGAACGGCCACGCGACACGGAAGGCACCGCGCGCTTGGGCGGCACTCTTCTTGCCCGCAGCAGTTAGCGCAATTTTTGGAGGCGGGGCTTTCTTCGCGGCTTGCGCGGCTTCGGTTTCACCACGTTTATGCATGATGATGCGGCGTTCGAGCACCGTAATTTCTTGCAGGAGCGCTTCATGATCGGCGTCCTTGAGGCCCTCGAATTCCACGCCGTAGAAATAGATGTGTTCCGACTCAGAATAGCGTTTGCTGCGGATGACGCCGCAGAGGCGCAAATCGGACTTACCGTCGCTGCGACGCAGATTGTACGTCACGGGCGCGCCCACCTCAACTGATATGCGGCTCACGATTTGGCAGCCACCGCCGGAGATGTCCATGAGCAAGGCCGGAAGCATGATCGGAAGGCCCGCGTTCACATCGATCTTGATTCTCAAGGGAACGCGAAAAAAACTACGCTTGTTCTCTTTTTTCTGTCCCGGAACGACCGAAGGTTGAAACATGAAGGCAATCCGTGAAGGCTCACAAGTAAAACAACCGGGCGTATAAACGCTGCACTCCGGTTGTCTAATTATACCCTTGCTCGCTTGCTTGCGGTAGGGCGCTTGCTCGCCCTCGTGTTATGAGATTGTAAAAGAGGCCTTAATCGTCGGTCGTTGCTAACCGGCGGCCTGTCGCTTCGATGACTTTCCCGAGCATACTCACCGCTTCGGCGCGGCTGGCATTGCTGAACATATATTTCAGTTTTTCGTCGGAATCTTCAACGATGAAAACGGCCTTCTTGCCGGCGCGAAGCGCAGCAACCAACCGGTTAAGGTAAACTTCGTCTTCGGGAGCCAAGACGGTAGGTGCAGATCCTTCTGCCTCGCCTGCGCTCAGTAGATATTTCAGAACGGCGTTAATGTCCCGCGGTGTCTCCACGCTAAAACCTCCATGCAAAAGAGCCGCCGCCACAAACTATAGGACGCAGCCGCAATGCTCTCTTAATGCATTATCGACACTTTATGCGATTTGTTGACGGCTATTCTTGTCAAGCCACAGTAAAGCGACGGCAGTCTTACAATCCATGATGTCACCGCTGCCGAGCATAGCAAGCGCCTCCTCGAGGCTAAAGACCTGGCTTATTATTTGCTCGTCATCATCGAAGCTCGTCTCGCCGGTTGTGAGGTGATCCACGAGAAAAAAATCTAAACGCTCGGTACAGAAACCGGGAGTGGGATAGAGCCCGAAGATCTTGCGAATTCGACCACCGCGATAGCCGGTCTCCTCGCGCAGTTCGCGTAGTGCTCCGTCCTGCGGCTTCTCGCCCTCATCGGCCATGCCCGCGGGAATCTCCCACATCTTCTGTTGCACCGCGTGCCGGTATTGGTGCACGAGGACGAGTTCCGAAGCCGAGGGCTGCGCGATCACTGCATAGGAGAGGGCATGTTCGACAAGGTCGATGACGTGGCTGCGCCCTTCGTCCTCGATCGTATCCTGCCGGACAGTAAAGACCTTCCCTTCAAAGACAACCTTCGATCCAACGGTACGCATAACTCGGGACATACCCATTTCCGGAAGGCAACGCCTGCGCGCGCAGGCAACCAGCAGAGAATGCGACCCTCCACACCGGCCGAAGAATTGCTATTTCTCGCGATGTTCATTGCGTTATTTGCAGTGATACTGACGCTGCTCAACCATCTCTTGTTACCGCATAACTACAACAAAATGGTGGTGCTGACGCTCACAAGCATCCTCGTTGCGCTCTTCACCATCTTTGCCCGAAAGTGGTATTTTGCTCGGCGCTCATAATCCACGCATTGCCTTCGCGCGTGAATTGCTCACCAAAAAAGGACGTCAGGAACACGGCCGTTTTTTAGCCGAAGGTCCGACGCTGCTTGCCGAAGCGGTGGAGGGCGGCACGGACATCGAAGCCGTCTTTGTCACCGAAGAGCTGCGCAATACGCTGAGCATTGTGCGCGAACTCGAAGCGCGCTCGATTCCGGTGCATTTGATCAACGACGCGACCGCCGCAAAACTCTCCGACGTCGAAACCCCGACCGGAATTATCGCAGTATGCGTTGCGCGCACGGTGAGGGTTGAGGAATTTTTCTCCGCAGATGGCCTGGTCCTGATTTTGGCAGACCTGGCCGATCCTGGGAATGCCGGGACCCTGCTGCGCTCTGCAGACGCCTTCGGCGTCTCGCGGGTGCTTTTCGGGTCGCACGGGGTCGAGCCGTTCAATCCAAAGGTTGTGCGCTCATCGATGGGCTCGCTCTTCCGAGCCACGATTGCCGTGGCTTCGCCCGCGGAGGTCGTGGCCGCCACGAACGGCTGGGTCTTCGCCGGCCTTACCCGTGATGGGGAGCCCCTGCGCCGCTGGAAAGCGCCCAATCGCGCCGCACTCGTGATTGGCCAAGAGCGGCGCGGGCTAGGCGCCTGGACCGCGCTGTGCCGGGAGCATCTGGGCATCCCGATGCGGGGCCGCGCCGAGTCCCTCAATGCAGGCGTAGCGGGCTCGATCGCCCTCTACGAGGTAACACGACCCCCCGCTTGATTGCTTTGTCAAATCCTTGTCAATACAGTCTAAAAAGCCCCGAAAGTCAAGACTACCCTGTGGAAAAGTCGCGTGCTATACTCTCTCCATTCCGCACCGACCGAGCACCGATGTAGAAGGAGCATACGCGCACTTATGGCCACCTCCGACTTCTTCTGGAGACTGTTCAAGACCACGGGGTCCATCAACGCCTACATTATTTACCGACACCTGAACCCAAGCGGGAGCGCGTCTTAGACCGAGTTTAACAGGCGTTGCGCCGTACCGGCTCCACGGCCCCCCACACGCAAAGCGCGTGGGGCCCCCTAAAAGCAGGTAGATTTTTACAAGCGCCCGGAACGTAAGCGTCCGGGCGTTTTTATTGGGTCTTTTTTTATTGTATGAGCACTTTAGCTGAACAACTACACGAGCTGAACGGGCGCTTCGAGGCGGCCGTGTCGCAAGCCGGCGATGCCAAGTCGCTGGACGAGGTGAGAATCCGCTTCTTCGGCCGCAGCGGCGAGGTGACGGCGCTGCGCCGCGGCATCGGGCAATTGCCCGCGCAAGAGCGACCGACGGCGGGCAAGGTCATCAACGAAGTTGTCGACGGCATGGAAGCGAAGATCGCCGCGGCCGAAAGCGCGCTCGCGATGCAGCGCTTCGATGAGCAGTTGCGAGCCACGATCGACGTAACGTTTCCATCGATCGAGCCCGCAACCGGATCCATCCATCCCATCCGTCAGGTGATGAACGAAATTTCATCGTACTTTGAAAGGCATGGCTTTGCGGTCGTGCTTGGCCCCGAAGTAGAGCCCGACTACTACAATTTCGAGGCGCTGAACATTCCCGCGGATCATCCAGCGCGAGAAGGTTTTGATTCGTTCTGGATCTCCGAGCATCTCTTGCTGCGTCCACATACCTCGCCGATGCAGATTCGCACGATGGAAGAATTCAAACCGCCGGTTGCCGTTATCGTCCCGGGGAAGTGCTACCGCCGCGATGCTGTCGACGCCCGCCATTCGTACATGTTTCATCAAGTCGAAGGACTGCTCGTTGCCGAAGGCATTCACTTCGGACACCTCAAGGGTATGCTAACAGGCATGTGCAGCGAACTCTTTGGCACGAATACGGAAATTCGTTTTCGTCCCTCGTATTTTCCATTCACCGAACCGAGCGCAGAAGTTGATACCAAATGCCCGCTCTGCAATGGCCTTGGCGGTGAGTGCCGCATGTGCGGGGGCTCGGGCTGGATCGAACTCGGCGGCTCGGGAATGGTGCATCCC
>JACRUB010000115.1 GCA_014305015.1 Vulcanimicrobiota bacterium
ATTCACGATGCTGCTCGCGATGCCGGTATCGATGGTGATTCGTCCGAGCATCGCGCCGAAAATCACCGCGACGAAAACCGCTGCAAGTTTATACGATCCTACCACCACGATATCGCCAAGTCCCGGATGCGTGAGCGGTTGTCCAGGCAACGGCGCAACGCCATGAAGGGGTACGCCCGCAACCGCCGCCATGGTCACCGCCATGAGCGGCACCGCAAGCAGCGCCGGGAGAATGCGCCGGTACATCAAGAACGCGAAGGCCGCGAAGACGAGAATGACGAGAACGCCCGACATTACGGGTGGCTTACCCCAAGCACGTCATCGAAACTCGGAAAGCGCCCTTTTGGCACATAGTCCTCGTACGTCATCGCATTGATCTTATCCGCACGGGTGATGGCCTGCTGCGCGGCGAGATGATAGCGCTCGAGCACACTTGCGCGATGAGCGGACCGGCTCTCGTAGTCCCAAGCCGTAGCGTAAAGCGGGGCGAGCTCTTCCATGTTATCGCGCATTTCCCAGAAGAGGTACTTCGAGATAAAGAGACCACGATAGACCAGCCCCTTTTTTGCATCGGCCGCGTGTGATAACGCGTCATTGTAGTAATAGCGAGATTCGTCACCGATCTGATAGTCGCGCACGAGATAATCCAACCGCCGGGCGGCCAGCGCCATCACCTTTGCGGCATTCTTGTGCAGCGGAACGCTCGTGGTCATCAGATGCGTGAGGACGCCCTCCGCTTCCTTACGAATCCCGGGCAGGTCGTACGCTTTGAGACGGTGTTGAATTCGCCCGTCGAGCGGATCGCTCCAAAAAAGATAGTCTGTCGAGTCGTATGGGTCGGCTTCAAGACTCTTGACAATGTCGCCAAGCGTCGTGACGTCCGTTCCAAAGCGCGGATCGGAACTCCCGAAGAACGCCGCCGGAAAATCGCGGTTGAATGTTGCGGGATCCACGTCCCCCGTCTCCCATGATGCAGCGGCGGCATAGAGCACGGGGTACCACGTCGCTTCATACAGCGACTCGCCGTCGTCGTGCCATACCGTTTGAAACAAACCAAAAACGTGCGCAGCTTTGCCTTCATTGATAAAACGGCGCTCGTTGGGAATTGCCGCCGCAAGATCGGGGAAAATCTCGTTCCAGTTGTTTGCGCCCGGCGCCACCATCTGGGAGAACTCTTGCGAGGCAATGGTTTTGATATAGGGGACGAACGTTTTCTCGTTTCCGTAGTGCCAATTGATGATCACGGTATTCTTGGGAATATGCTGCAAAACGTCCGGATGTTTCTGAATCGCATCGTCCCAAATCATCACGCGCGCGCCGGATTTGGAGACCATACTCGCGACGCGCGACACGTGCGCCGCATAGATCGCTGCATCGCCCTGCGAATCAACCGCTGCTTTGGTTTGCCCGCGTCCAAGATCGGATGGCTCATCGGAACCAATATGAAAGAACGGCGGATGCGGGACGGCTGCGAGTTCGTCCGTGATAACCTCTTGCAGGTACGAATACGTGAGCGGACTCGTCGGACTCATCAAATAGCCGTGCGGCAATTCCGCGGCAGGCGCGTATTGCTCCCAGCGCAGCGTGTTATGCATGTGCGCAAAACTCTGCTGTTCAGGAATGAACGTCACATGAAATACTTTTGCGTAGGCCGCCAGTTCGCGGAGCTGCGCCGGCGTTATGCCATCCAATGGGGCCGGCAGAGGATTGCGCGGATCGACGAACACGTGCTCCATGTACGGCGAGTAGCCGTTCATTTTGAACGCAGCGATAGTGCGGATTCTTTCCTTAAAGTAGCGCATCGTCGGCAATGGGCCGCGCGAGACGTCATCGGAGAGGATGCGCCACGGCAGCGCAGGGGCATCGGCGATGTGCACGCACGGCAATGTCCAGCCGTCCCCGCTGCGTTGCGGCAATTGGGCCAGAGTCATAAACGCGTAGAACGTTCCCGCAGCATCGCCACTGGCGATTGTGATGCGCGGGCCGGAAACGTCCAAGCGATATGCCTGCGGCCCGAGCGGGGTGTGGACGACCGTGACATCCGGATGCGCGTCCGTTGCTAGCGTACGAATGCCCAACCCATGCCAGCGCTCGTTCACTTCGGCGAAGGCACCCGCATCCGTCGAAGCACTCACCCGCAGCGCACGCTCGAACCGGAACGGCTGCGCACACGCATGCGGCTGCGCGCGAGCAGGCTGCGGAATGAGCGCGAGAGTTAGCGCCGCTGCAAGCAACATCGTTCTGCGGTTTAGCTTTCGCGGAGGGGCCTTCCCGCACGGCGCCGCACCTTGCTTGCATGATTGCTCGCGGCTTTGTTCTACTGGCAGCTCTTTTCTTCATATCGCCGGCTGCAGCGGCCGCCGCCCCACCGCCGCCGCGGACGCCTGCGATCAACACGATCGACGCAATGATGATGGCCGAAGTTCAGAGCGGCCGGCTTTCCTCCGCACAACTGGCGATCATTTTTCCGGGCGGAGTCTTTAAGAAGGCGTATGGATCTGCAAGCGACCACACAATCTATGAACTTGCATCGTTGACAAAACCCGTCGCCACCACAACGGCGATCATGATGCTTGTGGACCGCGGCCAACTCTCGCTGCGGGACCATGTGGCCAAATTTATTCCCGAGTTCGCGCAAAACGGCAAGCACGACGTGACGATCGAAGAGTTACTTTTGCATACGAGCGGCATGCCGCAAAGCTTTCCGAAAAGTGATTACACAGCCGACCGCATCGCGATTTTGCAGCATGCCTATGCCCGCAAGCTCGATTTTGAACCGGGGACCGGATTTTCATATAGTAACTTAGGTTTCATTGTCTTAGCCGAAGTCGTCGCGCGGGTCTCCGGAGTGCCGTTCGAGGACTTTTGTAAGCGCAATATCTTCAAGCCGCTCCACATGGACGATTCGTTCTTCGACACCACCTTGGACGCGGCGCACCGGGGCGCGCTCGCGCCGCAGACTCCGAATCAAACCGAAGCCGCACTTCGTAAAGCCTTCGGCACGGTCCCAGGTGTCAACGGACATGCGGGGATGCTTTCAAACGCGAGCGACCTCTCGAAGTTCGTTCAAGCGCTCTACAACAGCCAGCCCGGCTCCCTGTTTTTCGCTCCGAAGCCGATCTTGAGTTGGCGCTCACTTGCAGCGATGATCGCTCCGCACTACGTCGGCGATATGGAATATCGTGGCTTAGGCTGGGATCTGGCCAGCGGTTTCTCGCGAAACGGGGGCGACCTGATGCCGCGCGGCAGTTTTGGGCACACCGGTTCGTCCGGCACGAGTTTGTGGATGGATCCCGCCACGGGCGTCGCCGTGATCCTCGTATCGAACAATCACTTTACGAAGGATGCGGAAGATACCATCGGGCTCGCGGGGCGTATTGCCAACATCATGATGGCGCAAGGATCTTTCTTTGATCCCTTGCGCGTGGAACGCCAAGAGTTGCAATTTGATGCCGCGGCAGCACGTAGCGCCGCCGGGTTTCCGGCAACGCCGCTTGCACCACCGACCCCGCGCCCGGCGCCTTCGCCATAGCGGAGGTCAGGAACGCGAGCCGTGGAACGCCCGGCTATGCAACTGCAAACCGCTGACTATCTTGTCATCGCCGTCTTCTTTGCGATCAACATCGGCATCGGTATCTACTATGCTCGGCGCGGCGGTAAGAGCCTCGGCGACTTTTTCTTAAGCGGCCGCAGCGTTCCATGGTGGCTTGCAGGCACGTCGATGGTTGCAACCACGTTTGCAGCCGACACGCCACTTGCCGTTACCGGCTTCGTCGTCAAGAACGGCGTTGCTGGAAATTGGCTGTGGTGGAACATGGTCATGAGCGGCATGCTCACGGTCTTCTTCTTTGCAGCGCTGTGGCGACGCTCAGGGGTGCTAACCGATGTGGAATTCATCGAGCTGCGTTACGCAGGCAAGCCTGCGGCCGCACTTCGCGCCGTGCGCGCTGTGTATCAAGGCGTCATCATCAACACCATCATCATCGGCTGGGTGAACCTCGCGATCGCAAAGATTCTCGGGCTCACTTTGCATTTGCCGAAGTGGGAAGCAATTCTTATTTGTCTCGTGCTCACCGGGCTCTACGTCGCAATCGGCGGCCTCTGGAGCGTCCTCGTTACCGACTTCCTGCAATTCATCGTCAAGATGAGTATGGTCATCGTGCT
The DNA here is from genome assembly GCA_014305015.1 of Vulcanimicrobiota bacterium. GTDB lineage: Bacteria > Vulcanimicrobiota > Vulcanimicrobiia > Vulcanimicrobiales > Vulcanimicrobiaceae > JACRUB01. The sequence goes on from JACRUB010000115.1 coordinate 4,165, forward strand.
CGCCGTTGCTGCCGTCGCCGCAGTCGGCGGGATCATGTCGATGCGCACGCACTTGGCAGCAATCGATGCAACCCATGCAGGTTCGGGCGGCGGCTCGATTCTGGCTTTCTTTCCAACCGGGAACGCCGCTTGGATGCCGCTCCTGAGTTTCCTTGTCTTCATCAGCGTCAGTTGGTGGGCATCTTCGTATCCGGGCGCGGAGCCCGGCGGCGGCGGCTACATCGCCCAGCGCATCTTAGCATCCAAAGACGAAAAGAACGCGATCTGGGCAACGCTCTTCTTTAACGTGGCGCACTATGCACTTCGCCCGTGGCCCTGGATATTGGTTGCGCTCGCAAGTATCATCTTGTATCCGCACGGCGTCGCGGATCCGATCACGCACAAGATCGATCCGGAACTCAACTACATTCAAACAATGATCGATTACTTGCCCGCCTGGCTGCGCGGCCTGATGATGGCGGGATTCCTTGCCGCGTACATGTCGACAGTCGGCACGCAGTTGAATTTGGGCGCTTCGTACTTCGTCAACGATTTGTACCGCCGGTTTATGCGTCCGCAAGCCGATCAAACCGAACTCGTCTGGGCCTCACGCATTGCAACAATTATCGCAATGTTGCTTGCGGCATTCGTCACCATTTTCATGGAGTCGGTCGGCGCAGCATGGGCCTACATTCTGACCTTCACTGCGGGCGTCGGGCTCGTAATGATTCTGCGCTGGTACTGGTGGCGCATTAATGCGTGGACAGAAATCTCCGCACTCGCCAGTTCCGGGATTGTCGCAAGCATTCTGCAGGCACCCGGCGTCACGATCGTCCCCGATTCTCCGAACAAGACCGTCATCGTCTTGCTCATTACGGTTGTTATTACGACCATCGTGTGGCTGACCGTGACGTTTCTCACCAAGCCCGAGCCTCAAAGCACGCTCGAGGCTTTTTATCGCAAGGTGCAGCCGAGCGCATTCGGATGGAAACCGATTGCCAATAAGGTCGGGATGATCAATGAAGGCATGAAATTGCCGCTCAACATCTTGGACTGGATTGCCGGCTGCGGGTTGGTCTACCTAACGCTCTTCGGGATCGGAAAGCTTGTCCTGGGCGAGCCGCTGCCGGGGATATTGCTGCTGATCGGGGCAGCAATTTGCCTTGGGTTCATCTTCTGGGACATGAACCGCCGCGATTGGGAGTCAGCAGTTACGGCCCCGTCCGCTAGCGAACCGGGACTCGCATGAGAGCAACTGCATTTCTGCTTGCCACGGCTGCCCTTTCGTTGCCGCTAGCTGTTTGCGCCGATACCGCCGACAAACAATTGCAAAGCGTCAAGGGGCAGGTCTCCTACCAACACGGCGCGGCCACAAAGCCGCTCGCTACCAACGCCAGCATCGTGCTCGCGGACAAAGACTACACGATTACCGGAGCGGACTCGCGCGGCGCGGTGGATCTCCCCGATTCATCGGTGGTAACCGTCGGCAGCGATACCAAAGTGCAGATGGCCTTCTTTAGCCAAGGTGCGATTGCGACCGCAAAGTTCGTCATCTACAACGGCCACACGCGTTTTGAAGTGCGGCACCCGCAGGGGTCAAAAGCCAATTATACGTTCGTCACACCCACGGCAAGCATCGCCGTCCGTGGAACGCAAGGGGACATCGGCGTAACGCCGGATTCACTCCAAGTCAATGTGTACGAAGTGTGCGATCCGCAGATGCCGGTCGTCGTCACCACCAAAAGCGGGCAACAGTTTACAGTACGAGCGGACCAAGCGTTCATCGGAAAAATCGTAGGCGGCATTCTGCAAGCGCAAGTCCAGCAACTTACGCAGCAAATGATCGATCAGCTCGCACCGGACCTGAGCAATTATCCGATGAGTGCACAAGCGGTTGCGGATCGCGCCAGAGGCGAAGTCAACGGCGCCATCTCGGGTGCGGCAAGCGACGCGACCGGTGGAATGATAGGCGGGAGCGAAGTGACCGACGCCCTCGGCGGTTTGTTTAAGAAGAAGGCGACCCCGACTCCCGCTGCTACTGTTGGCCCGTCGGCAACGTGCCGGTGAGCGCTGCGTCGCGGTTATCGAACGCTTTCTCGAGATCATCCAGATAACCAGGCAATTGGTCTGCGGTAACGTTCTCGGCACGCAACGCAGTATCGATCAAGGCTTCATCCGCGCGTGCGATTGCGGTCTTGCGCTCTTCACTAAGCGTTTCGTATTCGAACTCTTTGAACACCCGCTGATTGGTGAATTCGCACCGCAAGATCAAGCGGTCGTAGACCTCGGTCACTTCCGGCGTGTTAAAGAATTCTTCGTGATTAAAGTGCAAGAGCGCAAGCGCCTCGCCAACGATCGCGCGAATCTGCTCGTCGGCCAAGCGGCGGGTGCTTTCATCGGCGTAACCGGCAAAATCCGGAACGCGGGATTTGATATCTGCGAGAGCTTGCTCCATGGCCGCGCTGCTACGACGGCGGCCTGACGGATGCCTCGCGACTTACCCCTTGGAAACGGCAATTTACTCATCAACTATGACGCGAACTACACAATCCGCGACATTTTCTTTCCGCATGTGGGCACCGAGAACCATGTGCTCGGGCACATGTGCCGTCTTGGATTCTGGGCGGATGGAAATTTCGCGTGGACCTACGATGAGGGTTGGCAGCGCGAGCTGCGATACGAGGCCGATACCCTTGTCACCGCCGTCCGCCTCGTCAACGATAAGCTGGGAATCGCAGTACGTATTTCGGACGCCGTTGATTTTGCGGTGCCGATGCTCGTGCGACGTTTTGTCATCGAGCCAACTGAGGTCAAAGCGGTCCGCATCTTCTTAGGCTTGGATCTCTATATTCGCGGCAATCCGATCGGCGATACGGCATTTTATAAATCGGATCTGCAGGCCATCGTGCACTATAAAGAGGACCGGTATTTCTTACATGGCGGCATCGGTGAGTCGGGTGGCGTCGATCAATAC
>JACRUB010000039.1 GCA_014305015.1 Vulcanimicrobiota bacterium
ATGCCGAGCAACGTCAAGAAGACCGGCCCGATCGCGAGCGGCCAGTTAAAACTTCGCAGCCAGCGGCGGCCGGCAAACGACAGAGTCGCCATGCCGGCTTTGTTCTACGAGGCGGGTGCTGGATTACTCGTTGCGGTTGGACGTTTCCGGCGGCGGCGCGGCCTTTTCGGCGCATCGCCTCCCCCGGGATGCGTGGGCGTCTCGACTTTGGGCGGATGCATCGAGAGGATCGGAACGTTTGCCATCATTGCAATTGCGCTGTCGTGCTGCTCGAAATTGACCTCGATCTTGGTGCGATCGACCTCCACATAGCGGGAGAGCACTTCGATGAGTTCCGCCTTGAGCTTATCGACGAGCTCGGGAGCAAGCGATAAGTGATCCGAAAGGAGAACTAAGCGCAGCCGTTCTTTAGCCGTCGCACTCGAGGTCTGTTTCCCGAAGAGGCGATTAAATAAATCGATCATTTAGCGGCGCCCTCCGAAGAACGATCCGAGTTTAGCCATGAATCCTTGAGCCTCCAGCTCGACCGTGGGCGCCGGAACGTTTTCGCCTGCAACCCTGGCGGCAATTGCGCGATAGGCGGCGCCGGTTTTTGAATCCGCTCGCAGAGCGACCGGTTCGCCCTTGTTGGTTGAGATGATGACGTCCGGCTCATCCGCAATGACGCCCAGCAGCGGCAGGCGCAGAATCGAGTTGACGTCTTCCACCGAGAGCATTTTGCCCTTTTGCACCAGCAGCGGACGGACGCGATTGATGATGAGCTGCGGCCGGAACTTGTTTCCCAGCAAGCCGACGACGCGGTCGACGTCGCGAACGGCGGAGACTTCCGGCGTGCAGACCACGATCGCTTCGTCCGCGCCCACGACGGCGTTCGTGAAGCCCTTTTCGATGCCGGCCGGGCAATCGATCAGGACGTAGTCGAACTGCTCGCAGAGCTCTTCGATGAGCTCGCGCATGGCTTCCGTATCGACATCGTCTTTCTCGCGGCTTTGCGCGGCCGCCAGCAAGAAGAGATTCTCGGAGTGCTTATCATGCACGAGCGCTTCTTGGAGCTCGACTTTTTCTTCGAGCACATCGAGCACATGATAGCGCACGCGGCTCTCCAAGCCCAGCACGATGTCGAGATTGCGTAAACCTACATCGGCATCGACCAGCGCAACGCGCGCGCCCCGGTGCGCAAGCGCCGTTCCGAGATTAGCGGTCGTGGTGGTCTTTCCGACGCCGCCTTTGCCGGACGTGATGACGATCGCCTTGCCGCGTTTTGCCGGCGGGGATTCCGCGGCGGGTTCGGGATCGACTTTAAGCTCGTGCATACTAGCCTGCTTTCAGTCCGCCAAGTAGGCGGTCCAAGAATCCGCGTGCCTCGAGGTTGCTAAAGGGAACAATTTCGCCTTCGATCCGCCGCGCGATTTTATCGTACATAATTGCCAAACGTTTGGTGGGATCGAGCACGATCGGTTCGCCCCGGTTGGTCGTATCGATAACTTCTTCGTCATCGGGGATGATACCAAGCAACTCAGCGGAAAGAATTTCGCAGACGTCATCAACTGAGAGCATGTCGCCGGAGCGTACCATTTCTGGACGGATGCGATTGATGATAAGACGAACGGGCAGTTTCTTTTCCGAGACCTTTCCAATAACGCGGTCCGCATCGCGAATAGCGCTCACTTCCGGCGTGGTAACGATGATCGCTTCATCCGCGCCGGCGATGGCATTACGAAAACCACGTTCGATTCCGGCCGGACAGTCGATCAAGACAAAGTCCGCCATCTCTGCGAGATCGGAGATAACTCTTGCGAATTGCTCCTCGGTGACGGAATCTTTGTCGCGCGTCTGGGCCGCCGGAAGAATCTGCAGCGATTCGAAGCGCTTATCTTTGATCAGCGCTTGCTTGAGCTGGCAGCGGCCTTCCACCACCTCGACCAAATCGAAAACAATGCGTTTCTCAAGGCCGAGCACCAAATCGAGATTGCGCAGACCAATATCGGCATCCACCAGAATTACTCGATGCCCGCGCTTGGCGAGCGCCGCGCCGACATTGACGGTGGTCGTGGTTTTGCCGACGCCGCCTTTGCCGGAAGTCAAGACGATTTTTCGTGCGCTCAGTGGACGCCCTCCCTGGAGAGTTGTTGTGCTTGATCGTGCGCGACAATGGTGATGCGGCCGTCAATGACGCACGCAACCTCCGGTGCGGCGCCCGTCTTTTTGCTGGCATCGTCAGCCGCGATAAACGTTGCGATTCGTAATTGCGTCGCCGCCAGTTCCAATGCGTACACACGCGCCGCCGCGTCACCTTGCGCGCCGGCATGCGCAACACCGCGCAGCGATCCGAACACGACGATGTCGCCGCTCGCAACGAGTTCCGAGCCGGGATTGACGTCCCCAACCACGACGAGATTGCCGACGTGATGCAGCGACTGGCCGCCGCGCACCGTGCCGACATGGTACATCGTCGTCACGACCGCGCTCTCGAGGACGGTGACGGGCGCTGCCGCGCTGCTAGCTGGGGCGGTAATGGTCACACCGGCCGGCGCCGGAGGGGTGAATTGCCTGATTGGGGCCGCCGTTCGACGGGCAGCGAGATCGGCCCGTGCCCCGGCGAAATCTGCCGCGAGAGAACGAGCGGCATCGGAAAGTTCGATTTCGCGCCGGGGCCGGTTCGCGCGCCGGCGGGCCAGCTCTTCGCCCGGAATAACCGCAGTCCGAACGCCGGCCAGGGTAACGCCGGCAACCTCGAGGACCGCTCGCAGCTGGGCCAATTCTTCTTCGGCGGGGCCCGTTTGTCCGAAAACCGCAGTGGCCGTTGAGCCGTTGTAGAAGGTAGCCCGTTCTTCGAGGCGCGCCCGCAATTCCAAAAGCGCCTCGTCGAAGGCGCGATCGGCAAACATGAGTTCCAGACCCCGGCCTTTTCCACGCACCACGCTCATACGAAGAAGCGCTTCCTTCTTAAAAGAGGCATTGCCATGCGGCGTTCCAGAGTACAGCGGGACACCCTCCGCCATCCACAATCCCCTCACAAGTTCTTTTAGATTATCCACACAAAATTCACACAGCCCGTGGGTAACGGTACCACCTTTCCGGACGTTGTCTCTCATACGCACTTTCTACTCGACATTGGCCCGCTGCAGCGGGTAAGGACTAGATGAAGATGTTCCGTCGCTTGCTACCCCTTGCGCTCATCCTTGCATTTATCAGTGCCAGCATCCCGGCACCCGCGCTCGCGCTTTCTACCGAAAGCGAGATTTCGATGGGCGAATCCGCGGATATGGACATCGTCCAGGGCACCGAAGTCGAGACCGATCCCCTGCTCAACAAATGGGTCAAGGGAATCTCGGACCGTCTCTTCCAACAGACGGCCCGCAAAGACGTGCCATACAACGTAAAAATTCTCAATACAAGCGACGTCAATGCTTTCTCAACCATGGGCGGCTTCATGTACATCAATGAAGGCGCGCTCGATTTTGCGCAGTCCGACGATGAAGTCGCCGGCGTACTCGGCCATGAGACCGGTCATATCGAACGCCGTCACGCGGTAACGATGCAAGCGAAATCCCAGGGCATCAGTTTGTTGCTCGGAATCGTCTCGCTCTTCTCTCCGTTCGTGTATCGCTTCGGCCAGCTGATGCAGGCGGGCATCATGGCCAAATTGTCGCGCGTGGATGAGCTTCAAGCCGATCAATATGCGGTTCTCCTGATGTCGCGCGCAGGTTACGATCCCGAAGCGATGGTCTCATTCATGTCGCATCTGGGGCAGCTCGATAAATCGCGGCCGGACTTGCTTACAAAATATTTGGCGGATCACCCAGAACCGGCTAAGCGTCTCGGGCACATTATGGGATACGAACAACTCGACCCAAAGAAAGTCTCGACGCAAACGCTGCTTGTTGAAGGCGTTCATGATTTCGATGAGGCGCGCTATAACGTCGCCGCCATGAAGCTCAATCGCGTTCTCAAAGCCGATCCTGGGAATGCGCAAGCCTTGCTCGATCTCGGTCAGGCGCAACTCGCGCTCGGTCAAGTCGGCAAGAGCGAACAGTCGCTGGCGGAAGCCGCGCAAAAAGGCAACGCGCAAACGCGCGATCTTGCCCTTGCGCGCATGACCTCACTGCGTGCAATGGAGAAACATCGCGTCAGCCTTACGCATCCAAATCTGCAGCCGCTGCGCGCGCAGATCTCGCAAGCGCAATCAAACCTCGATAACGCTGCTGCAGAAATTTCAAACCGGCGCGATGCTGCTCGCGATCAGCTTAAAAACATGGGTGACCGCCTGCAGGCAGTCACGTATGAGATTCCCGATTTTAGCCGCATGAACATTCGCCAGGGCACGCGCCTTGCGGCAGTGGTAAAAAATCTGGAGAGCATGGCGCGTTCGATTGATTCCGCACTCGATCACAACGGCGTCGTGATTAAAGATACAGGCTCGCTCGAGCGCAATAAAGAGGGGGGCGTGCTCGCCGAAGGCGCGGCCATCCTGCATGAATTGCAAGCCCCGCTCAATCAAACGCCCCTCACCCCCGATGCACTCGCGCTGCTCCCCTCCTATCCACGAATGATCTCCGAACTCAATGCAAGCAACGGCGATCTCCTTCGCGGCGTCGACGCGAGCCGCGCATCGCTGCAAATGGCCGATCTATCGCTCGGCGACTTGGATGCGTTCCTCAAACAGCTCTCGCGCGTAAACACCGACTTCATGGGCGACATTACGGTCGTTGATTACAACGCACTCGTGCCGCTCATGCAGAAGGCCAGCGACTCGCTTGCAAAATCGGCGATCGCAGCATCGCAGGCACAGCAGCTCTTCAACATGGCTCGTTCACGACAGCTCGAGACGCGCGTTACGATGCTTGGTCTCGGCGATTCGCCGCAACGCTATGCGACGCTGCAAAATGCACTGAACGCGCGCGTCGGCATGACCGGGATCGACTATGCGGCTATGCTGCACGCCGGCCTCACACCGGGTGAGGTCGCAGCCGCCACGATCATCGCGGCGGACACGAATACAACCCCAGGCGCCATCATTCAGGAAGCCGCCGCTTCCGGCCGCACCGTTACCGATATCGCGAACCGCCGCGGAATGCACGCCGAGGCGCTTGAGATCTTCATGGGGTTGGTATATCTGGACTACACGGACGATCCCGCCAAAGAAAACAGCGCGCCCGTGCAACAAGGAACCAATACCAACGTATAACTAGCGAGTAGGAGGCCAGAACATGGCAGCGACGATGGGTGCGGCGGGCGATCTCTTTCGCCTTGTCCGAAAGGGTATCGATGTGCGCGCGGTCCAGGCGCACACGCGCAAACCGTTCCGCTTTCTGCTCTGCGGTGACCCCGCGTACGTCGCAGACCTGCGTTCGCTGCTGCTCGCGGGGCACGAAGGCGGCGGCATCCCGATGGAAGCCGCCGCAACGCTCGAGACCATTAGCACGCAATTTACAACAGAACTACAAACCGGCGAAGCTCGCTGCATTATCTTCCTCGGACGCCGCGGCGATGTGAACTCGCAAGCGCTCACGACGCTCAAAGCCGCACGCCTCCCGATTTTCGCACTGACCATTGACGAGAGCGCGCAGCCAAGCGGCCCGGCTTCGCCGCCGGTCCCCGGCACATGGGCCGAATACACCGTGGCTGCCGTTTCTCGAGAAGCACTCAAAGGGCGCTTCTTTCCGCATCTGATTGAAGTCTGCAAAGGCGTGGAGATTGCGGTCGGACGAAACTTGCCCGCACTGCGCGAAACGGTCGCTGCAAAACTCACGCGCGATGCGGCAAACAATGCACTCAAAGTTGCGCTGGCAAGCGCCCTCGTCGATCACATCCCGGTCATCGGCATCGTGCTCGGCGCGCTTGCCTCCGCGGGTGATACCGTTGCAATTACGGGCATTCAGATGATGCTGCTTTTGCACATTGAAGCCGCGTACGGAAAAGACCCAGATGTGCAGCGCATGTGGCAACTCTTACCGGTCCTCGGCGGCGGATTCGGATGGCGCATGCTCGCGCGCGAACTCTCAGGTTTCATTCCGGTTGCGGGTATCGGGATCAAAGGCGCGATTGCGTATGCCGGAACGATTGTTGTCGGCGAAGGTGTGACGTTCTACTACGAGCACGGCCGCCACATGAGCAAGGGCCAAGCCGCCACGATCTACGAGCGCACAAAGAACGACGCGATGACGTTCGCGCGCGACCTCATCGACAAATTTAAAAAGCGCTAGTCTCTACAAAAAACCTTCAACACGCTCGATGAGCGTTTCGTCGTCCAGTCCCGCGAAATCAGCGCTCACTTTGGGGCGAACGATGTCCGCAATTTGCTGCGCAAGCGCAGTGCGGCGTTCCGGCAAGAGACCGGCACGGCGATCTATGAAACGTGCGATGAGTGCGCGCTCGTCTTCGCTCAGGCGCAGCAACGGACGGACGCCGGCGGCCACCGGAAGTTCGGGAAGCGCGCTGTGTGAATCGCGCACCACGATTGTCCCCGCCGCATAGTCGCCTAAGCGTTTATTTTCCACCGACAGCAGCGACGAAATCGCGCTCATAAGATAGAAACCAACGCCAAACTCAAGCGTCCGGATCAAATTTCGAATGAGCGCGTTCATGAAATCAAGCGGATAGCCGCCGTCGCGTACAACGCGTATGCCCAGCATGCGTTTTCCTGGCGTTTGACCGTTCCACGCAGCCTCGAACGCAATAAAGTAGCCGAAAAAAATCAGGAAGACAATGCAAATGAGGATTGCATAGCCGAGCGAGAGCGCTGCTCGTTCTTCGCTTGAAGAGAGCGCCGGTGTTTTCGGAGCATGGGCCGCAATCGCGACAATTCCCCAGAAAATCAACGAGACGAGAATCAACTGGATAATCAGATCCACTAAGACAGCAAGAAAGCGGCTGCCCAAACCGGCGAGCTCGTAAGAAAACGCGATGCTTTCAGGTGTACGAATAGCAACCGTGCGGTCCATCGTCTTGCAAAGTGCGGTGGCGAACACAGGTTATCCTCGCGTAAGGCTGGGTAAGTCCTACATCCAGCTTTTCATGAGGAGTGATGCTAGCGTGACCACAATGGATCAGGTTAAGACTCAAGCACAAGAACAAGCCGGTGAACTCGCAGGGCGCGCAAAAGGCGTCATCATCGGGCAAATCGATCAGCGCTCAACGGAATTCGGCGACACGATTGTTACCCACGCGACGAATATGAGACAGCTCAGTGATTCACTTCGCACACAGGGTCAAGACTCGACCGCAAAGCTGGCCGACACGGCTGCCGACCGGCTCGAACAGCTCGGTTACTATCTCACGGAAACCGACGGCGAGCGGATCGTTGCCGATGCAGAACGCTTAGCGCGGCGGCAACCATTACTGACGCTCGGTGTCGGACTGCTTGCCGGCGTTATCGCTGCGCGCCTACTTAAGGCAAGCGCTACGGAGCGGTACCAATATTACAGCGCGCGGCCCACGGGCGATGCATTCAATCAATCTTCTTACCAGAATTCCTACGGCCGTAACGCCGCGTACTACGAGGACTAAAGATGGATCACGACTATTCGACCGATGGCGATCTGCGCGAGCGCCCGATCGGCGAACTCATGAAACGCCTCGGCGAAGACTTGAACCTATTGATCCGTCAGGAGCTGGCCCTTGCCAAAGCCGAGATTATCGAGAAAAGTAAAATCGCGGGCGCCGGTGCCGGCATGTTCAGCGGCGCTGCCATTGTAGGCTTGCTTGCACTCGGGGCCTTTACCGCATTTTTGATTTTGGCGCTCTCAACGCAAATGCACGCGTGGCTTGCTGCCCTGATCGTCACAATCGTGTACGGCGCCGTCGCCGGGATTCTCGCGATGACGGGCAAGAAAAAAATCGAAGAAGCCGGGCCGCTCTACCCAGAACAAACCGCAAACACTGTGAAGGAGGATGTACAATGGGCAAAGACCCGGATCAAATCCGCAGGGAGATAGAAGATACTCGCGACCGTATGGGCGAGGCGGTGGATGCACTTGCCTATAAGGCCGATGTTCCCAGCCGCGTGAAAGATTCGATTTCGGATCGCGTGGACAGCGTGAAGTCCGCAATCGGCCATACTGCAACGAAGATGAGCTCCGCCGTGACGGGTACCACCTCCAAAGTGGGGCACACCGCCCGAGATACGACGGGCGACGTGCGCGATGGCGCAGTTCGGACGGTCGGTATGATCAAGGAAAACCCGCTCGGCGTGTTGCTCAGCGGCGTTGCGCTCGGATTCGTAGTCGGCTCCTTATTGCCGTCTACCGAGATGGAGAACGAACGCATCGGCGAGCTCTCCGACAATCTGAAGTCGCAAGTCCAAGATGCCGGAAGCCAAGCCCTCGAACACGGCAAAGCCGTGCTGCGTGAAACGGCGCAGGCTGCTAAAGACTCCGCACAAGAGCATGGTCAGCAACTTGCAGATCAAGCCAAGGACCAAACCACGAGTTACAACGCCGGCTCCTAAGAAGCAGTAACCGAAACGACCGCAGAAGACTCTCGTTCGAAGAACGGGAGTCTTCTTTTTTGAGCGAATCGCAATTTCTTGCGCGGCGAGGCGAGGCCTGGAAACGTCTTGAGGCGCTGCTGGCGCACGCGGGAACGCACGGGCTGCGACGGATGGATCCCGAGGAGGTCGCTGAACTCGGACGACTTTACCGGTGGGTGACTTCCGATCTTGCCTTTGCCCAAGGCCACCGCTTCGATGCGGGGATTATCGCCTATCTGAACCGATTGACGGCGCGCGCGCATGCGCAAGTCTATCGCGGTACGGCGCAAAGCGGACGCGAACGTATTGTGGAATTTTTCTCGCAGCGTTTTCCCGCCGAATTCCGCCGTTCGTTTCTCTTTATCTTCCTCTGTATTGGATTGACGGCGCTCGGTTCTATCGTTGCCTATTCCGCAATCTCTGCAGACCCCGACCGCGCCCTTGCGCTCTTGCCCCAGGGGACGGTTCCCGCGCACATTCAAAAGAGTTTGCACGATTCAAACTTCGCCTTTAAGCCCGACGAGGCCGCAACGATGTCCGCAGAAATCATCACCAACAACATTCGCGTTGCCGTCATCGCATTTGCGGGGGGCATCGTCACACTTGGCCTCATGACGATTTGGATCATCTTGACGAACGGACTTATGGTGGGCGGAATGGGCGCAATGTTTGGGCAAGCGGGTTTCGGTTATGATTTTTGGGCGACTATCGCTCCGCACGGGGTGATCGAACTACTCGCAATTCAAATCGCGGGCGGCGCCGGACTCCTGATCGCGTCCGCAATTCTCTTTCCGGGGCGCTTGCGTCGCAGGGATGCAGTTCGAGAAGCCGGTGCTCGCGCAGGCGTCTTGATTGCGGGCGTGTGCGCCATGCTGCTGGGCGCGGGAACGATCGAGGGATTCTTCTCGCCTTTGCGGTTCGGACCGGAGATCCGGCTCTCGGTGGGCGCCGTCACGGCGGTCGCGCTCTTGCTGTATTTCACTCGCGCGGGACGCACTACAAGAGCGCGCGCGCTTTGATATCTAAATACGCATCGATCAACGCTACGCTCAGCTTGGCCGCCGGGGCATCGACGACTCGCACGCCGAGCTTGGTCAAGAGCGCGCGCGCAGAGCGGCGTTCTTCTAAGAGTGTGGCGGCCACGCCGGCGCGATAGACATCGGCCGTTTCCTTCGGTGCGGTCTGTAACGCGTTCTCAATGGCGGCATCGTTCATGAAAACACACATCACCAAATGACGGCGCGCGAGCACGCGTATTTCCGAAAGAACCGTTGCCGAGGCAACCGGATCGAACATATCCGTAAAGAGAATCACCAAGCTGCGCTTGTGCAAGTGCGAGCGCACATAGGTAAACGCGCGCGAATAATCCGATTCCTCAAAGCGCGGTTCCAAGTCGTAGAGGCGTTCAGCCGTCTGTGCAAGGGCCACTTTGCTCGGCCGGGGCGCCGCGGTAAAGAGTATTTGATTCGCAAAGGCTACACAGCCGATTTTGTCATTGGCGAGGCCGGCTATCGTAGCAACCGAAAGCGCAGCGGTCACAACGTAGTCAAACTTGCGCTGCTCGTCGAGGCGCGGCGTCATTAGCCGGCCGCAATCCAAGAGCAACATGATGTTCTGAGAGCGCTCTACCTCATGCTGGACCACCATCAATTTGCCGCGACGTGCGGTGGCTTTCCAATCGATCCCGCGGAACGCATCGCCGGTCGACCATTCACGCAGGCTTTCGAATTCCGTTCCCGCGCCGCGCAGCCGCATCTTTCGCAAACCCGCATCGATCACCCGGTTGCGCGCATGCAGGGATCCGTAGCGCTCCACCGCCGAGAGATCCGGGTAGACGCGGACTCGCTCAGGTGCGGCAACCCGAACGTGGCGTCGAATCAGTCCGAGCGGATTTTCATACCACACAAAGAGATCGAGCAACTGCACTTCTCCCCGCGAAATCGGCACAACCGGGCGCGCGAGCTCCATTTGAGACCGCGGAGGGACGCTTGCGCGAAGTTCATCCACGCCGTACTGCAATTGTTCGACCGACGTTTCAATCAGCGCGACGCGAAGCGCGCGATCGCCCCTGTTCCAAACACGATACTGCAACACATTTGGAACGCGCAGCGCAAAATGACGCAGATCGATTCGCTCAACCGCAATCTGCGCGGGCTGCGGCCCGATCACAAGATCGCAGATCGTTAGCGCGATGAGCAGCACAACCGCCGCCACTGCAACCGGATAGAGCCCCGCAGCCGCGCCAGTCGTCGCAAAGAAGGCGGCGAGGAGTACGATCGACCACAAGAAACGTGGTCCCGGCCACACGGCGGGCTGCCATTTCATTCCCGCGGCACGGCTACCGAGGCAAGAACGCCGTCGAGAATTTCGGTCGCTGTCACGCCTTCAATCTCCGCGTGCGCATGCACGATCAACCGGTGCGCCAGCACCAATTGCGCGACAGCCTTTACATCATCCGGCGTCGCGAACTCCCGCCCCTCCATCGCAGCCGCGGCTTGGGAGGCTAGCATGAGACCAAGTGCCGCACGTGGACTCGCTCCGAGCGCAAGTTGAGGAGAGTTTCTCGTAGCGGCAATGACGTCGTACACGTATCGCTGCATCACCACTGAGACGTGAACCGTGCGCACGGCGCGTTGGGCCGCCAAGATTTCTTCTGCATTCGTAACAGGCGTGATCCCCGAGGTCTCAAGGGCTTGGGCATCAAAGCCGCCGGCGGCGCGCGCTAGCAGCGCAAGCTCTTGATCGGGCAGTGGATACTGGGCGGAAACTTTGACGAGAAACCGGTCGAGCTGCGCTTCCGGTAGGGGATAGGTTCCTTCATACTCGATGGGGTTTTGCGTCGCGCACAAGAGAAATGGCGCCGGCAGCGCAAGCGCCACACCGTCGATCGTTACGCGGCCTTCTTCCATCGCCTCGAGCAACGCCGATTGTGTTTTGGGGGGCGTGCGATTGATTTCATCCGCGAGCAAGATGTTGGTCATGATGGGGCCAGACCGCGTACTGAACTCGGCCGTTTGCGGATTGAACACCGTCGTGCCCACAACGTCGGCCGGCATGAGGTCGGGCGTAAACTGAATGCGCCGGAACGGCAAGCCGAGCAGAAGTGCCAGCGCGCGCACCAGCAGTGTCTTGCCCGTCCCCGGAACCCCTTCGATGAGCGCATGTCCGCGGCCGAACAAAGCAATGAGCAACGCGAATGTTGTACGGTCTGCGCCTACGAGCACCGCGGAGAGTCCGCGTTCCAGCCGTTGTGCGAGTTCTGCAACGGAGCCGCTCATAAACCAAAGTCCTTTCGAAGTTGCGAACACAAGATGCCGGCGCGCAGTAATTCCGCGTCGGATGGTTTTTCAAGATCGCGGAGCCGGTCGAGTTCGAGAACGGCCTCACGGTGGTGCGGATCCTGCAAACGCGCTAAAAAAGCGACAACTTTTGTCCGGTCGGAAACGCCACATGCGCGCCGTACGGCACGAAGCGCGCAGTCCGCATCGTCACGCATTGCTTTTCCCGAAGCGCGCGCACGCGCGAGCAAGTTTGCCATCGAGGTGATGTAGGCGGACGAATCGCGTTCGCTTTGACGTTCGCTCACAAGCGGTGGCGCAAAACGCCAGATATTCCCCACGACCCCGAGCAGCAAGGCGAAGGCCGCGAAAAAAACCGCTACATGCACCGGCCACGGTAAGGCCTCCCAGAGCGATTGTCCTTCTCCATACCCGTGAACGGTTTCATCAAAGGCAACCGGCGCGGGAAGTGCGGCGAAGAGTTGCACCGCAAACTGCGCGTTGTTCTCATGCGTGAGAAGTCCATTGCTGAAGATGCCTGGATCGGTGAAGACGATTACCTTGCCGGGCCCAAGATGATACGTAAGCGCCGCAAGCCCCTCGTGCGTCTGAAGCAATGGAACCGCTTTTTGCGACGCATCCAGCGCAAAGAGATTCGCGAAATTGCCCGCAATGCGTGAGACGCCACGCATCCCCGGAAAGGAAGAAAACGGCACGGCCTCATGGTACGTTGTCTTCGATTTTTTGCTGGCGGGAATACCCACGAGCGTATCCTCCGGGCTTCCGTAAGGGGGAGCGAGCACGACCAAGGTACCGCCGTGGCGGATCCAATCTTTGATGGAGATGAGGTCGTTGCGCGAAACGCCGGGGCCGCCCGCGAGTGCATCGAACGCCGATTGCGCGAGGACAAGCGTGCCGATCTGCCGGTTCAGAAAATGATGGTCTTTGGTAAATCGAGTGACCGGCACGCCTTCGCGCCGGAGCAACTCATAAAATGCACGATAGCCGTAGCGTCCGGTATCGAAAGAAGCCGGCGTCGAAAATGTCGCCTTGGGCTCCTGGCTCGCGCGCGCAAGGGTCAGGAAGATAATCAGCACCAGCGCGCCGATCCCCAAGAGCACATCGCCGCTGGACCTACGCCGCATCGTCGGCTTCTCCACCGGAAACGAGCGACCGATATGCGTCGCGCGCGTGTTCCCAATCCTGAGGGCCGACGGCGGCGTCGGCGTACACCGCCATCGTCACGGCGCGAGCGAGGACGTCGAATTCGCTGCGGTGCACGCGCCGGCGCAATTCACCGACCGTTTTGCTTTGCTCGCCCACCGCAAGGCCTCGGCGCTGCAACGCGCAGAGTGCCGCCGCAAAGATCGTGGTGACCGATTCGCCGTAGCGCCCGCTTTGCGCGGCGCGTTCCGCCTGCGCGTAGAGCGCGCTCGGATTCGCGAAGGCGACTTGATTCTGCTCGAAACTTGTACCGGACGTTCGCCTGCCATAGTGCCACGCCAACCGCACCACGAAAAAGAGAAACGCTGCAATGGCACTTGCGAGTAAGATGTCGCCGAATGCGACGCTCGCGGCGCGTGAGACATGCACGTTCTTGAAAAGCGCGTTCACGATGGCGCGCCAGCGTGCCGCGGTCCATTCGGTGAGCCGGTCCCACCAAGTCTTTGGCGCCGCTTTCTGCACCTCGCCGAAACGGTAGAGACGATGGTTCGAGAGGATCGATTGAGCGGTACGTGCAGCATTCGCGCCCGTACGCGGCGGCGCCGCAGCTTGCATCTTCACAAAGTCGCGCTCGCTTTGGGCGAAAATGCGCTCGCGCGCTTTGCGTTCTTTGGCGTTGTGGATGCGGCCGCTGCTCTGCCGGTTTGCATCGACCCATCGCTCGACTTGCGGACCCGACGCGAGCGCGACGGCAAGCGCCGCAGCGATCATCACGCTAACCGCGCGGCCATCGATTCCAAATCTACGCCTTCGCGCCGGACACGCAAGTCGTAGTAAAACAGCGCGATAAAGACGACGAAGAAGCCGTATTGAATCATTGCGACCACTGCGTTGATAACGACCAGCGGTATTCCCGTCTTGAGCGCGGCCAGCAAACCGAATCCGGCGAGCGATCCGATGATGCTAAAGCCAATTGAGATCGCGAAGAGCACGAGGCCGAAAAGCGTTGAGCGCCAGAACATTTGGCGGTTGATGGTACGCGAGATTCCGGAACCGAACGCAGTTAGCACGCCTGCATTTTCGATAATGGCGGCCATAAAGCCGACGCCCATGCTTACCGAAGCGACGACGATCAAGAAAATCGTCGCAAGGAAGATCACGATCACGAGCAAGACCGCCACGGCCGCGGACTTCAAGAGGGTGATCAAGCCAACCGTGAGCAAGCTCAAAATGAGGATCACGCCGAAAAAGACTGCGAAGAGCGCGGCGATCCACAGCAGCGCGAAAAGAACGACGCGGCCCCAGCGGGTGAGCGCGAAACGAAGCGACTCTCCAAAGGATGTCGCTGTTCCGGTGAGCAGATTCCCTGTAACGTGCGCCATGGCCGAGGCAACGAGCGGTCCTGCGACGACCAAAATGATGAACGTGAAGGAGCCGACCGGCCCGAACTTTTGCACGAGAGCGCGGTCGAGTGCAAGCGCCGTTGCCGGATCTCCCGGTTGCGCGATCACCTTCGAGAACTGGTTCATGTACCAGACCCAAAAGTCGCCCATTGAAAGCTGCGCGACAGCAACCGGGACGTAAACGATCGCCGCGAGCGCAATAAAGAGCCACGCATTCTTGACGAAAAGGGTGACGGCGCGGTCGAGAAGCTCGCCCATGGTCAACGGTCTCACTACCGCGGCGTTCTTGAGGATTCGACACTGCTCCTGGAGTACGTTAACCCCATGAAAGAAGTCGGTGAGATCACGGCGATCTGGAGCTATCCGGTCAAGAGCCTGGCTCCGCAAACACTGCAAACCACCGCGGTTGGACTTGGCGGCATCCCCGGGGATCGCGCCGAGGCACTCTTCGTAGAGTCGGGGCACGCACGCGAGGGTAAAGAGTACCGCGGCAAAGAGAACAATCTCTTGCACCTTACCCACGCGACGGATGATGCCGTTCGCCTCGCATCAGAGCGCAACGTGAGCGTTCGCGTCGCAAACGAGCATGAGCATTATTTCGATCTTGGCGAAATTTCAATCATCTTTGACCGGTGGCTCGAGCAAGCATCCTCGCTCGTGGGCTACGAGCTCGAACCGCTGCGTTTCCGCCCGAACTTCTTTGCGCGCGCACTTGCCGCTTTTCCCGGCACGGAATCGACCTTCACGGGAATGACGCTGCACATCGGCGATTGCGTTCTGGAGGTCTTCCGCCCGATCGGCCGGTGCGCTACGCCCACCTACGATTTAAAATCGGGCGAACCGGACCCGAACGTGTTACGCCAAATTGCGCAAAAGCGCAACAACGAGATGGGCATCTATTGCAGCGTCGTCCGCCCCGGTACGATCAGCATCGGGGACGTGATACGCGCTACTTGACCGCAGTCGCGCGCGACCGGTTTGGCTACTCGGTGGCGAGGCGAGGAGTGCGGCCCTTAGCCGGATGGGCGGCGGCCGATTGCTGCACGCTGCGCACGACCGCTTCAAGCGCATCGATATAGGCCAAGAAACGTTCGCGGCCTTTCGGCGTGATACGCACAAGGGTCTGCGGCCGGCCGCCGCCGGTTTTTCGGACGATCGCAACCACCCCGAGTTCGGCAAGAGCATGCAGATGCCGGTTGAGATTTCCGTCCGTTAAATCGCAGGCATCTTGCAGTTGCCGGAACGACATTGGGCTTGCACCTTCGGCCACGAGCGCGCTGCAGATTGCAAGCCGTCCACGTTCGTGAAAGACGCGTTCGAGAGCATCAAACATCGCGCGCTACCAAAAAGGCAATCGCGATTTGACCAAGCCCGAATCCGAGGGCGTTCACCCAGAATTGCAACGCGAGCTGAGGCGGAGCGAAGAGCAGCCCGACGCCGGCCAAAACAAATGCGCCCGCAATCGGTATGACGCCACGCGGAACGGTCAGACGCGATGCAAAGAGACCGACGCCGTAGCACGCAAACCAAACGCCGGGCAGAGGCGCAAATAACCCGGCCTGCAGAAGCGCCAGCGACAGCGCAGCGCCCAAAACAATGGAAGGCAGCATGGTCAGGCCAACCGTGCGCGTTTGCCAGCGTTCGCGCGCGGTCGCATCATTGACGAACCAGTGCGCGATCGCGGAATAGTTGACCACAATCGAGGCCGCGCAGCATACGAACCAAATCGCAAAGTAAATGCGGCCGTCATTAGGCGTGTGCGGCGTGCCGACGAGCACGGCTTGCACGACGCCGGCCACGAGCGCAAAAATGCCGCTCGCGCCTGCCGCGATTGCCGAGTAACCCTTAAAGCGCTGGACACCTGCCAAGCGGTCCCGGACTTCGGCGATATCTTCAAGCGCACGTTCGATTTCCGTCACTATTACTTTGTACCACAAAGCTAATGGAGAATCAAGCTCGCACCGCCAATTGCCGCTGCATGCGCAACGAGCGGTTCGAGGGCTTTGTCCAGGAGTGGCTGCGAAACCCCGGCCGCGTTCTTGAAATCGGTTATGGCGACGGGGAGCTCACTAGATTTCTTGCGGCGCATGGTCATGAGGTCGTCGCGATCGATCCGCAAGGTGAAGACCGGCCGCCTTACGCGCGCACCTCGTTTGAGGATTTCGCAGCTCCAGAGCGTTCGTTTTCTGCGATCGTTGCAAGCCGTTCGCTGCATCACATTCCGGATCTCAGCGCCGCGCTGCAAAAAATGGCCGGCCTGCTGGATTCAAGCGGCGTCGTTTTGATCAACGAATACGGGTGGGAACGTTTTGATATGCGCACCGCCAGCTGGCTGCTCAAATTTCGCCCGAACTTCGCGGACCCGGGCGAGTTATTTGCAGAGTGGACCGCCGAGCTCTCGGACCTACATACCTCGCTCGCGATGCGTGCCGCGCTCGATGCGCTCTTCGACGAACGTGCCTTCTCCTGGCAGCCGCATTTGAGTGCGGAATTCCGCGACTCCTTGAGCGAACGACTTGAAATCGACGCAATCGATCGCGGCGAGATCTCGCCGCTAGGCTTTTTCTACGCCGGCGCACTCCAGGATGTCGGCTAGAGCGTGCGGCGGCCTTCGAGCGCTTTTGCGAGCGTGATTTCATCGGCGTAGTCGAGATCGCCGCCGATGGGTAAACCGTAGGCAAGACGCGTAACGCTCACGCCGAGCGGTGAAAGTAACTTGGAAAGGTACAGCGCAGTAGCTTCGCCTTCCGCATTCGGATTGGTTGCGATAATAACTTCGTGGGGCGATTCGGAGCCGATGCGTTCGACTAATTCTTTGACCCGCAATTGCGCGGGGCCGATGCCGTCCATAGGCGAGATCAAACCGCCAAGCACGTGATACCGTCCCTTATACGCCGAGGTGCGTTCTAGCGCAAAAATATCCTTGGCTTCCGCAACCACGCACAACAGGGTGCGGTCGCGCCGTTCGTCCGTGCAGAATGGGCACGGGTCTTCTTCAGTGATCGAATAACAGATCGAGCACAAGCGAACGCGATCTTTGACCGCGAGAATTGCTTCGGCCAAAGCCTGCGCTTCATTGCGCGGGCGGTTGAGAAGATAAAAAACAAGCCGAGCGGCGGTCTTTGGTCCGACGGTCGGAAGTTTGCTGAATTCGTTGATAAGGGCTTGAACCGGCCCCGCGATCATGTTGCTGACGGAAGAGCCCGCCTACATCAAGCCGGGAATCTTGAGCCCGCCGGTCACCGCGCCCATGCGCTTCTCCGATGCGGCCTGTGCTTTTTGCACTGCATCGTTCATTGCCACAACAAGCAGATCTTCAAGGGTCTCGGAATCTTCTGGATCGATCGCTTCCTTGGCAATCTTGACGCTTTTGATGCGATGGTCTGCGGTCATTTCAATCTTCACTGTTTCGCCGGCAGCTGCACCGGTGACAACCGTATTGGCAAGTTCTTCTTGCGCCTTGGCCATCTCCATCTGCATCTTTTTCATCTGCTGCATGATTTGAGCTTGATTCATTTTATCTAATCCGTTCGCTGGCATATTGTAAGAGATCGGCGGGATCGTCGGCTGGCTGCGCGGGTGAGGGACCCCGGGCGCTGCGCGCACTGCCGCCGCCGTCGACACGAAATGTGACGCGCACCGGCTCGCCGACGACATCGGCAATCGCGTGCTCGACCAGTTTTTGTTCGCCGCGCAAAATATCCGCCTCGACATCGTTCGGAAGTTTGATCGTGAGGACATTGCCGTCCAGTGCATCCAAAAGCGCGCGAGAGAGGGGCCCGCGCAGTGGCATTCGCTCGCCTTCGATACGGGCACGAACGTTATTCCAGCTGGCACGAATTTTTTGCAGGGTTAGCGGTCCACCGTTTGAGGGCTTCTCCGCTTCCACTTTTGGTTGCGCTTTTGTGGCAGCCGGCGCAGTTTTTGGCGGCGGAGCCTCGGCCGTTTTTGGTTGCGGCATGGCGGTCACGGCAATGGGCGCCGGGGATCCCGATTCAAGTGCCAAGACCCGTGCGCTCAGCGCATCGATACTCGGGTCTTCCGTAGCGAGCACGAAGCGCAATAGTGCACTCTCGAGTTCAAGACGCGGATGTCCCGACGCGCGTGCGGTTGCAAGCGATTCCGTGAGTAGGCGCAGTGCGCGAATGACTTGTGCTTGGGTTATTTCAGCCGAGCGCGCGACCGCGGCCTGCGCATCTTCGGGCGCGAGATCGCGCGAAAGCAATTGCGGTTCGATACGGCCGACGAGCAAATTACGAAATTCCGAGATCAAGGTGCGAATGAGCACTTGCATATCGGTGCCGCCGTCGCTCGCCTCGTCGATCGTTTTGAGTATGAGTGCAGCATCGCGGTTTATCATCGAATCGACGAGCGTGCGCGCGTAGTTGCGGCCGGTAACGCCGAAAGCAAGATCGATCGTTTGCGCCGTGATCCGTCCCTCGGCAAAGGCCGCAGCCTGCTCCAGCAACGTGAGCGCGTCGCGCAAGCCGCCGTCGGCACGATAGGCGATCGCGGCAAGCGCTTCATCGTCGACTTCGATCTTCTCGCCGGCAGCAATTTCGCGCATGCGCTCGATCATGACCGGAATCGCGATGCGGCGGAATGCGTAGCGCTGGCAGCGCGAGAGAATCGTTGGAGGCAGCTTCTCGGGCTCCGTCGTCGCAAGAACGAACACGACATGCGGGGGCGGTTCTTCGAGCGTTTTTAGAAACGCATTTGCGCCTTCTTTGGTGAGCATATGCGCTTCATCGACAATGTAGACTTTGCTGCGCATTGAGCTTGGCGCAAACTTGACCGCGTCGCGCAACGCGCGAATTTCATCAATGCCGCGATTGCTTGCCGCGTCGATCTCCAGGACGTCCATAGCCGTGCCATTGAGAATGGCGATGCAATTTTCGCACGTGTTATCGGGCGTGGCCGTCGGGCCGTTGACGCAATCAATGCAGCGCGCGAGAATTTTTGCGGCGGAGGTTTTTCCCGAGCCACGCGGGCCCGAAAAGAGGTAGGCGTGTGCAAGGCGCCCATTTTCGAGGGCACTCGTAAGGGTGCGGACGACCGCATCTTGGCCGACTAGATCGGCGAAGGTTTTCGGGCGCCAGGTTCGATAAAGGGACACGAGCCATGGTTTGACAGGGGCGTTTAGGCGCGCCTGCCGCCGGGTAGAATCACTACAGGAGCCGCTTCCTCGTTTATGAAGGAGTGGCGTTCTTCGTCACTTGAGGCCAGCCAGCGAACTCTTTGGAAACCACAACTATCGATCTGCGAGCCGCGCTTGTTGAGAAGTTCGGATTCGCTTCGTTCCAGCCGGGTCAAGAAGAGGTCGTCCGCCGTGTTGTGGACGGTCAAGATACGCTTGCGATTTTAGCGACCGGCGCAGGCAAGAGTTTGACATATCAGCTGCCTGCACTGCTTCTCGAGGGAACGACCGTCGTAGTCAGCCCGCTGATCGCGCTGATGAAAGATCAGCTCGACATGCTCAAACAGCTCGGCGTCACGCAAGTCGTCGCGCTGAATTCGACGCTGAGCGAGGATCAGGAAGCGGCGGCCCTCGAGCGCATCCGCGCGGGCAACATCAAGATCGTTTTTGTGACCCCGGAGAAGCTCGAAGATGAGGCCTTTGTCGCAATCCTACAGGGCCTGCACATCCCGCTTTTCGTGGTCGATGAAGCCCACTGTATCAGCCACTGGGGGCACGACTTCCGTCCCGCCTATCTCGCCCTCGGGCACGTGATCGCGAAGCTGAGCCATCCGACCGTCCTTGCGCTGACTGCGACGGCCACGCCTGCTGTCCGTGAGGATATTCTCGCGCAGCTCGGCATCCCGCACACGAAACCCATCGTCAAAGGATTCGATCGTCCCAATCTTGTGTACGAAGTCCGCCGCGCCGAGAGCGAAGCGGATAAGTTCAAGATTCTTAAGGCGCTCTTCGCCGAAGGCAAGACGCTCGAAGGCACCGGCATCATTTATACCGCGACGATTAAGAACGCGCTTGAGGTGCAGAAGTACCTGCACGATTCGCTCGACATTCCGGCAGCCGTCTACCACTCGAAGTTACAAAAGCAAGACCGCATCTCGGTGCACGAGCTCT
Source organism: Vulcanimicrobiota bacterium (assembly GCA_014305015.1). Classification (GTDB taxonomy): domain Bacteria; phylum Vulcanimicrobiota; class Vulcanimicrobiia; order Vulcanimicrobiales; family Vulcanimicrobiaceae; genus JACRUB01. The sequence continues at coordinate 20,404 of JACRUB010000039.1, forward strand.
TTATGGACGAGTCGATTCGCGCCGTCGTTGCGACAAACGCCTTTGGTCTGGGAATCGACAAGCCGAACATCCGCTTCGTGATGCACTACGATTTGCCGGGCTCGGTTGAGGCTTACACCCAAGAGGCCGGCCGCGCAGGACGCGATGGCGAGCGCTCCCGCTGCATTTTGATCTACCGCATGAGCGATACACGCGTGCAAAACTATTTCCTCACCGGCAAGTATCCCAACATTGAAGAAGTGCAGAAAGTCTTCGGAACGCTTGAATATTTCGCCACGCAAGACGGTGGCGTTTCGCTCACCGACATGCGCAAGATCTCGCAGCTGCCGCTGACCAAGCTCAAAGTTATCCTAGCGTTGCTCAAGAAGTCGGGCTTTATTCAAACGCCGGCGCGTTCGAAATACGCGCTTACCGAAGACGCGCTGAAGAACCGCGAGCTCGTGCTCAACTTGGCCAACTACGAAACCAAGAAGTCGTACGACCAGAGCAAACTCGCCATGATGTTGCAGTATGCCGAGACCACCTCGTGCCGGCGGCGGTTCATCCTGAATTACTTTGGTGAGGACTACGACGTGCCGAACTGCGGTGCGTGCGATAACTGCCAGCGAGGCACGAGCGGCATTACGGCCTCCGGCTACCGCATCGCGGATATCGTCTATCATCCCAAGTGGGGACAAGGCACTGTCGAACGCACTGAAAAAGACTTAGTAACGGTCTTGTTTCCAACAGTGGGATACAAGACGCTGTTGGCCTCGGCGGTAAGTCGCGAAGCGAAGATAGCCTAGAACTCTCTAACGGAGGAGCAGCTGCACAACCGGGTTTTGCTGAGCGCGTTTCTCGCGGCCGGACTACTTGCCGCATTTCCGCTCGCCCTCGTCGCGCAGACCCAAGAGCAACCCACGCCGCCGCCGAGCGCGCCGGTGGCTACCAGCGTGCCACTGGGAACGCCGACTCCAATTCCGGTGGGCACCCCGATACCGACGACAACGGCCGTCCCGATTACCGTCGATCCGCAGTCCGCGGGCGTTCCCGTCGGGGGCACTGCGATCGTGCATGCAAGCGGTATCTTCGGCGATGCGACGGTGACTGTCTCCAGTCCGGCGTTGCTCGATGCGAGCATCGACCAGGGCACGCGCATCATTACCCTTTCGGGCAAAGCGATCGGCGTGACGACCGTAACGGTTAAGGATGCGCGCGGCCAGACCCGCGATGTTCCCGTGCGCGTCGCGTACAATGCCGGCACGATTGCCGAGGGGACCGTCATTCACACGACAGGCGATCCGGCCTCCGCAGAGTTTCTTCGGACGATGGCGGCTGCTGCTGCCGCAAAGCTCGCACGTCCGCGACCCGGAGCAACCGTGATCGCCCCGCCCGATGGCCTGGGCGTTCCGGCTTCACTGCAACAAGACAACGTCGTCGATGTAGCCGTGCCCGTGCTCATCCAAGGTCACGACATGTTTTCGGTGCAGGGAACGACGCACGTACGCATCTACAACGATGCTGCGCCGCGCATCTCCCCCGATGAGCTGACGGTGAGCGATTTTCCGGAACGCTTAACGGAAAATGGGGAACTCTTCACACGCGAATTAGAACGCGGCGTTCCAACGCGCTTTTTATACTTTCATTACAACCCGGCCGATCAACCCGCGCGCCGCATTGTCTTGCGCGCACAAAACGCCTCGGGCGAACCGGCACTCGTGCAGTTCATCTCCGGCAGCGCCGCGGATACAAACGAAATGGCCGCCGGGCACGATTCCACCGAACGCTTCCTCGTTCGTTTGGTGCAAAACGAAGGTTCGCTCATTACGATTCCGGGAAATTCAAGTATCAATTTGGTCGAGCAAGATCTGCCGCCGAAATACGTCGTCAGCAATCTCTTACAGCTACGCGTGCTTAATGGATCGAACGTCCATCTCACGCTCTTTGCGCAAAATGCGGCCGATGACCCGAACGTGCCGCTTGGCGCAGAAACACTGCTCACAAGCACGGTACGGCATGCTCGTGGGATCTACAGCATTCCGGAATTCAAACAGCCCGCGACATGGAGCACCACGGATTCGTACCTGGAGCTGCGGATCGGCGAAGTTCCGGTGCCCAATGAATTGCACGGCGAGGCGCTCTCGGGCGACTACGGCGTCCTGCAATCCTTCGTCGTGAAGATTCAGAACCCGACGTCTTCACCGCAACCGATCGCCATCTATGAAAATCCGCGCGGTGGGCGCGCGACCGGCACGTATTTAATCGACGGCGTGCTGATCCGCTCGCATGGCGTCCCTGCGTTCTCACGCTACAAAATCCGGCAGTATGTTGTTCCCGCAAAAGGCTACATTCGGGTTACGATTCGCACCATTCCGGAAGCGGGCTCGAGCTATCCATTGCGTTTAGTCTTTGCGCCGGACGACGGCAGCGTCGCTCCTGGCGCCCCAGGGTCGCCGGTCTACTGACCGAGCGCCGCTTGGTAGACCGCGCACATGCGAGCGATTGAAGCCGCCCATGCAAAACGCGTAATTGCTCCGTGGCGGATCGCAGCCGCGCGGCGTTCGGCCTTCTCGCGGTCGTCCAAGATCGCGTTGATGTGAGTAACCCAAGCTTGGACGTCGTCGCACGGCAGCGTCGGTGCTTCGCCTTCCACCACTTCGGGCAGAGAACTGGAATTGGAAACCAGCAGGGGTACGCCCGCGCACAACGCCTGTGCGGCGCCATAACCGAAGCCTTCATACTTCGAGGGCATCACGAACACCGCTGAGCGCGCGAAAAGCTCCAGGAGCACCTTGCGTTCGACGTAGCCGCGCCACACGATCCGATCCTCGACGCCATACTCGGCCGCTACCTGCTTGCAATGGTGTTCATACGGCGTCGGCGGGCCCGCAACCACGAGACGAACACCGTTTGGTATGTCGCGAAGTGCGCGAATGACGACCTCGAGATTCTTTCGCGCTTCCACGGTGCCGACACTCAGAATGAATGGCTCGCGCTCGGGATCACGCACGACCTTGCAGTAGTCTTCTGCCACGCCCGGATACACCACGCGCACGCGGCTTGGTGAAATGTGCAAGAACTGCAATAATTCGCTACGCGAAAATTCACTGTCAACAACGATTTGCCGTGCGCGGCGGTAGCGCGCAAGCGAGAAGGCGCCAAAGTAATAGCGCGCGTAGTTCCGCGTATGTCCCTGCGCTCTCAACCATGCGACGTCGTGGACGGTTACGACCGCAGGACCGTTTAAGAGTAAGGGCATCGTGCCCGCGGTGCAATGCAAGAGAGAGGCGCCGCTTTTTTTGAACGCCATGGGTAGCAACACTTGATCCCAGAGAAGGCGCCGATCGAAACGCCACGGATTGAGTGAGTGCTGCTCCAAGACGGAAACCTCCACGCCGTGCGCGTGCAGGCCGCCGATTAGTCCCCGGACATACTCCCCGATTCCCGTGGCGGTTCCCACTGCAAGTTGCGCGTCAACCGCAACCTTCACTTCAGGTCGCGATCCAATGCTGCAAGCATCTCCGAGTTGGGGTCCAGCGAGCGGCTTCGCCGTTCGTAACTCTCTGCGCTTGCCCGGTTACCCTGCCGCAATGCGACAACACCCATCCCGGCATAGGCGTCCGCACTCGCGGGATCGACGCTCATGCTCCGCTCAAAATAGTCGCCGGCATTCTTGTACTGTTGCAAGTTGATGGATTGGGTACCGGCCGCCAAGAGATATTTCTCCGAAAAAGGTGCAAGCGCGAGCGCGTCTCGATAATCGGCAAGCCCCGCCTGGAGTTGACCGAGTTTACTCGCGAGCACACCGGAGCGCCAGTAGCTTTCCGCGACCGCATCCGGATGCGTCGCATTCGAGCGCAGCCGCACGCGCACGGCATTTTCAAGTGCGTACGCCCTGTCGAGGTGGCCCGCCTCACTGAGATGGTCGACCTCCGCCTGCACTGCATCAAGATCAACCGCGTCGAGAAAATGGTTCATTGCCGCACTATGATCGCCTTGCTCGAGCGCGATCCGCGCCGCTAACTCGCTCCGCGTGACCGAAGGTTCCATGCGAGCCAAGTGCGTCTGCGCGTCCAAAAGATTCTTATCCGAGAGCGCGGAGCGAACGAGCATCGATTCAACCCATGAAGCCGGAAAAATGCGCTCGATCGCTACGTACACGTTGCGGCCGAATTCCGATGGAATACGCGCGGGAATCGACGCCGGGCTGCCGGCGCTTGAATAAATGGATGCCGACGCCGCTTGGAGCACAGCCAAACTCACGAGGAATGCCATCGCTGCGGTGTAGAGAACCCGCCTAAGCAAGTCTTAGAATTTGACCGTGAAGTTTAGATCGGCGCGATTTTGCGTCAGGTTGTAATTTGGAACGAACGCGTCGCGATAGCGATACTGTTTGGCCGAAAAGGTAATGGCACTTGCCGTGTGCGGAATCGTATACGTCAAGTTTCCGAGATAGAAATCTTTACGTCCGTCGATGTTTTGATTCAAACTCGAGTACGACCCCGTGTAATACTGCGTATTGTATTGGAGGCTCAAGCGCAGGTCATGACCGAGCGGCATGGCCGCGGCAGCGTTGAGCGAGCGCCGTGTGATGTTGACGAAGTTCGGATTGTAGGTTTGACCTAGGGCCGCCGGTGCGGTTGCAAATTGGCCGGGATCGGGTCCTTGCGCGTTGCCGTTGTACGGCAGGTACGTGAGCGCAGTCGAATCGTTGCGATGCAGCTGCTCAAGCGACGCGCTGAGATCCAGACTGACCGGTCGTCCCAATGCGCGCAGATCAAAGCTTGCGCCGGCACTCAAGCTGTCTTGGGTTCCGCGCACTGCCGGATTGACGGTATAGGCGTTGGCCGCGAGTTCTTGCAGATGAGCAGCGCCGAAGTTTCCTTGAACTGTATACGCTCCAAGGCGGACCGGCGTACTGAGGCTGACCTTGACGCCCTGGCTGTTGGGGACATAAGCGGCCGAGCCGGCACTCGCCCCATCGAAGGGTGTAAACGCGGGCGCCGACACAACAACGCTCGGGCCGGTTGCGGGGGTCGCGACATCACCAAAGAATCCGGCCGCCGATTGCACGCCGGCGGCAAAATTCGGCCCGACGGCTTGATACTGAATAGTGGCGGCCACCGAACGAACTTTGAATCGGATCCCCGCTACCAGCGCATTATCGATCTGCGGTTGGCTCGTGAACAAGAGCGCCGGTGCGGCGCCCGGGACGTACCGGTTACTCGAAGCACTCGACGCCGCTTCGGCATAAAAAGACGAATGCCAGCGGCTACGCGCAAAGACCGGCACGGCAACGTCCATTCCGAAAACGGTATTGCTCACAAGGCCGGAGACGGCCACACTCTGCGATGAATCAAAAAGATGATTGTATGTAACGCCGATGGTTGCACCGGGAGCGAACCGCAAATGGTGAACCAGGCGTCCGGTCAGCACTTCGTGTTGCCCGAACTGGATGTAGCCGCCCTGCTCGGGAGTCACACGGAACGAAGCGCTTGTGAAGGAAGAGCCCGCAACAATGTTCGCGGGACTTGCGTAGAGCGCATTTGCTTCCACGCGTGCAACCGAAAAGTAGAAATCACTCACGCCGCCAGCGGTTCCGGAAATCGAAACACCGTTCTGCACAGGTTGCAGCGGTGCGCGCGAATTTAGGGCCAAGCCGGCGACTCCGCCGGGCGCTGCTTGCAACGCGCCGATGCGTGCCGCAAGTCCGGTGACCGCTCCGGCGCTGGGCAGGCTCAGCGTCAGGCTTGGTTCGAAGCCAAGACTGCTCCCGGCAAGAAGTTCGCCTGCGAGTGCGGCATGCTGCGTTTTTCGCGTCCGTGCCTCAAGCGAAGCGCGCAGTTTGGAAAGGTCGCTCTCGCGCACGCCGAGGGCATCCAGTTCGGGCCGGAATTCGGCGCTAAGCGCCTGAACGCGCGCCTCATCGGCGGCCGAGGCGCCCGACGCTTCGACTTTGGCAACGGCACGGGCGGTGAGAAGCGCCATCTCGTTTCGGGACAAACTCTTCTTATCGTTAAAAGCATCCGCGGGATAACCGTCGATCACGCGGTCGGCGATAAGCGTGCGTAAATCGGAGAGCGTCCGATCGGAGGGCGCGCTGGCCATGGCTGTGCCCTGCAGCGCCAGCAGCGCCGCCAGTGTAAGAACCCCGGCCAGACGTTTCATTGCTCCCCCGTGGAGTAAGTGAGGCAATTTCTTATATCGACAGAAACGCGCCCACGTTTCACGTTGTGAGGGCATTCCCATACTATTATGACCCACGCTGAGGGTATTCTAACGTACCCGATCGACTAATCTTAACCTTCCTCTAACCGGCCAAGGTAGCGGCGGGCGATTAGAACCGCTGCGTAGTCGTCGATCGGCCGTGGCGGCAACTGCATTCCCAGAGGAATGAGCCGTCGCCACCCCCGAGGTGGGTGGTCGGCAAAATAAAGGGCGCGCGCCTGGAGAGTCGTTTCGTGTTCATCCACCAGATGGACGGGCAATTTGAGCGACTCCAGCATCTGCCCAAGCGTGCCGGCGTGCGTCCCGTGACCAAGTGCCACTGCCCCGATATCGTACTGAGTGGAAAGTGCAGACATGCGTTCTATGAGGGTCTGGAGCGGTTCGATTCCCTGGGCGAGAGGCGGCGTCGCAGGGCCGTCTTTCACCAGCGCAAAGCCGGCTTTCTGAGTGCCCGGATCAATGCCGAGAACGATCATTTCGGACTGATCGAAATTGCGACGGGGATATACGTGAGATCGGGATAGACATCCCCAACCGAGGTCGCGGTAATCCGGTAGAGTCCGTGGCCGGCGAGATCGCGTTGAAGGACTTCCGCACTGGGACGGACGTCGGTAATCTTGACGTTCTGTGCGAAGACGAAAGGCATGCCGTTTTTAAGCGCGCCCTGGGTGATCAACTCTTCAAACTGACTCAAAATAAACTGAACGTTGTTCGTCGGCGATGCCGGGACCACGAACGACGCGATCGTCACATTCCGCGGGAAGACAAGAATGTCGCGAATGGCCCGCAACTCAAAATGGATCGGATCGTTCTGAAACAGATTCTGATCGGCGACCGCGATCATCACCACCTTCGACTGTATGAGTGCAGAGGTGAGGTCAAAGTTCGAAGCATTTTGGCGAATGAGCTGATCAACTTCTGATCTTGGCTTTTCGATCTTCTTGAGACCGCGCGGCACGAGCGATGCGTTTGCGAATGCTGCAACGTGATCGTAGTATTGCCTTAAGGCAAGCATGCGGTCATTGACGGAAGCGTTCTGCGGGATGACAACGATTTCAGGACTTATGAGATCACCAACGCCGACAATCACTTGCTCGTTGCGCGTATGGCGCTGCATTTCGTCGGCCTGAGCCTGAAGCTGCGTCACGCGAGTGCTGATCGCGTTGAGATGAAAGAAGGCGGTCTTTACGCTGTTGTTGGCAAACACCGCGCCCAGCGTGACGACGAGAGCGATGAGCATTCCCGTGCCGATCGCAACGATCGTTGAGGTATAGCGTGGGCGGATTCCAAACAGCGAGAGGCGCTTGCGGCCAACTTGATGTCCGACGCGATCACCGACGTAGGCAATTGCTCCCGCGAGACACACGATGAAGAGCACGAGGAAGATGCCGCGTACCAGATCCCCCATTACGTCGCCGCCGCCTTACGCAACCGTTGTGCTCCTAAAAAAGTGAAGAGCAGGTTGGGCAACCAGGCTGCAATCGGCGCCAGTCCCAGCGACGCATCGCCGACGAACGAAAAGACCGAAAGCACGACGTAGTAGACGAAGACGATCGCGACGGCGAGCCCGAAACCGATGCTCGCACTTCCGCCGCCGCGCGTCGCCCGCACGCCGAACGGAATGGCAATCAACATAAAAACGAAGCACGAAAACGGAAGCGCCAATTTTTGGTGATACGTTGCGGTATATTTGCGTAGCTCGCTTTCATTGAGTTGCCCCGAGCGAATGATATCCGCAATCTGCGCGCGACTCATATCTTGCGGATTATCGTGCGTCGCCCGTTTGATCAATTCAGTTGGCTTTTGTCCGATGTCAACCTGCGTGACGGGCACGGGCGGCTCGGAGTCAATTATCCCGTCCGGCGCGAACCGGTAGGTGCTCGCGTTCTCGAGCTGCCATCGCTCGGCGGTGAAAACCGCCCGGTCGGCAAAGAGAATCTGCGTTGGTTCGCCTTTCGCATTATATTGAATGAGGGTGACTTTAAGCAGAGCACCGGATTTGTCGATCGAACGCGCGACCGTCATCTGCCGCCCGCCGCCCGGAAGGGGCGCAGAGACGGTCAGGTCGCGGCTGAACGCACTTTGGTGTTTGATAACGTCGTTGAGCAGATATGTCTGCGCATCCGATGCGAGCGGCACGACCGCCTCTTGCAAGACTAGCATCACGAACGACATGAAGAGGCCGGCTAGCAACAGTGGTGCGATGATGCGCGTGAATGCGATTCCGCCCGCTTTCATCGCGATAATCTCGCTCTCTCCCGAGAGCCGTTGCATGGCAAGCAGCGTGCCGAGTAAGAGCGCCATCGGAATCGCGAGCACGAAGATGCCGGGCAGCGACCATAGGAAAAACACGATCGCAGCCCACAGCGGGGCATGTTCGGTCGCGACCAATTTTTCGATGTTCAAAATGTCGGCCGCGGCCAAGATCAACGCGAACGCCGAAAGCCCGAAAAAAAACGTGCCCCCGAGCTCAGAGAGCATGTACCGGTCCAAAATCGCGGGAGGCCACAATTTCCAAACGGTGGCGGGCCGCTGCGCCATCTGAAAATGCATTACAGGCGGAAGCCTTCGCCTAAATAGAATTCGCGCGCAACCGGACTCTCGAGTACTTCCTGCGCGCTGCCGGAAACTTCGATCCGCCCGTTGTTCAGAATGTACGCGCGATCTACAATTGCGAGCGTTTCGCGCACCTGGTGATCGGTGATGAGCACTCCCAGTCCACGATCGCGCAGCTGCCGAATCATCGTCTGAATATCCGCAACCGCAATTGGGTCGATACCCGTAAACGGTTCATCGAGCAAGAGAAATGCGGGTTCCGTGGCGATTGCTCGCGCGATTTCCACGCGCCGCCGTTCACCGCCCGAAAGACTGTCACCGCGCGCGTCGATAAATTTGAGCAGTCCGAATTCTTCGAGCAACCCCGGCAAGCGTTCTTCTTGCTCGGCGCGCGGCACGCCGTTCATCTCCCAGATCAAACGGATGTTGTCGCCGACCGAGAGCTTTCGGAAGATGGAGTTTTCTTGCGCAAGATAGCCGATGCCGCGGCGGGCGCGCATGTACATCGGCGAGTTCGTGAGATCAATTTCCTGGGCTGCGTCATCGAGCAATACTGTTCCGGAATCCGGTTTGACCAGGCCGACCACCATATAAAATGTCGTGGTTTTTCCCGCGCCGTTCGGACCGAGCAATCCGACAACTTCACCCGTACTCACATCGGCGCGGACATGGTCGACCACAACACGTTCGCCGTAACGCTTGACCAAATCGCGCACGATTATACGGCGGTTGCGGCCATCGATCATTGCATGTGCACCTGGGTGAGCCGCAGATCGCTTGTGAAGCTGCCGCCCGTGAGCGTATATCCGTCTTTAGAGGTGATATGCACGTTGCCCGTTCCGTGCAGTCTTCCGGTCGAGCGGTCGTATTCGAGCTGATCGCAGGTAAGCACGACTCCCTCTGAGGTGTGAGATTTGACGCCGCCTTGCATGAGCACGCTTTCCTTTGCGCGGTCTACGGTGGTTATCGGTGCATCACCGGTGAGCGTGGCCCCCGAGGTTGCGCCGTAAAACGTCACGTGCGTTTGCGCGAACGTTCCGCGAAATTGGCTTTGTGATTGCAGTGTGGATTCGGTGGACTTTGCAGTGAGTTCGTAGAGCCGCCGATTGCCCTGCTTTTCAACGATACGGACCGGTTGGTTTGCGTTCCCGTGGCTGCGCACCGTAATCGGAGGCAGGCCGTTGCTCGCTGTGGGAGCGGCACTCGGCACGGACGTTTGCAGGGCCGAAGCATGCTGCGGCTTGGGACTGCACGCGCAGAACCCTGCGAGGAACAGAACCAGTCCCAAAGTGACGCGCATGTCCACTATTCTACGAGCCCATCCTGAGCACAGCATAAGGCGATCGCCATAAAAGGAAGCCAGAGTCCGAAGATAACGACGCTAACAGTATCGATCAGCCCTTGTACCCAAGTTCCGAGAAGTCCCGCCGCCACTGCGAGGGCCAGGGTCGCGTTCGCACGATTCGTCGTAGCAAGCCGGGCCCGGAAGATCACGATAAAACGCCACCAAGCGAAGAGCACCGCCGCTATCCCCACGATCCCGAGCTCCGCGGCAACTGTCAAAAGGAAGCTATGCGCGTGAAATGCCGTCGGTTCTCCATCAGGCAGACGAACGAACGGATAGATTTTTTCAAACACAAACGGGCCGACACCGGTGAGTGGGAAACGCTCAAACATGAGAACGCCCGCCTGCCAGATCGAAAGCCGCGTGTAGTTTTCAGACGGATTGTGGTGATAGTTGAAGACAAAGAGGACGGCGACGATTGCAGCGGCGATAATGCCGAGCGCCGAGCGGCCCCGCCACCGGCGCATCTGCGTAAAAACGAAAAACGCAACCGCCACTGCCAGGCCCATCCAACCTGCGCGCGAGAAGGTCATCAAAAACGCTGGAATTCCCGCAGCAAGACCCGCGATCGCGAGAAGGCGCAAATCGCGGCGGGTCGTTACACGCGCGATTGCAAAGGCCAGCGGCAAATAGATGATTAAATAGCCGGCGAGTTCGCCGGGCAAAATGAATGTACCGATTGCGCGCCCATGTCCCACCGTATACTCCGCCGCCGGTGTTTTTGTTAGAACCATAAGGATTGCAGCCAGAGCGGCAATCAGCCCCGAGGCGAGATACGCGCGATAGATCGCCGGAACGACGCCCGGCTCGCGATAAAAGCGCATGAGCAAAACGTGCCACAACACACTGAGACAAAAGATCGCGAGAAAGAGCGCTCCGGCAAGCGGATCGAACCCCAGCAGCAAACTCAAGACCGATGCGCCGAGCCATACCATCAGCCCCAATAATGTAGGAACCGGCGCGCGCGGCGGCACGAGAGCGACTGCCAATGCGTACACGGCAATAACCGCGACGAGGCCGAGCAGCCCTAATGCCAGTGAGTGCGGCAAGAGCGAAATACCCGGCACGGTGACCGCGGTAAGCGTAATGAACGACGGAAAAAGCGGCACGATAAAGAAAGTAAAGGCCAGTGTCGCGGGCAGGCCCCGTCTTAGCATTGCACCACTTGGGCAATCTTCGCGGCAATGGCTGCAGAACCACCCGGTCCGCCCATCCGATCGCGTCCAATCCGTCCCATGGCAGCTCGCGTTCCCTCGTCATCGAGCAGCTTCTCGACTTCGGTTGCCGCAACCGGAGGGTTGCCCGGGATCACCTTCATCGCCGCGCCGAGAAGACCACGCTGACGCATGCGATACCAACCATGTTGGCGCGCACCCGGCTCCTGGAATGCAATAACGGGAATACCGCTTGCGGCCGCGGCTTCGTTAGCCGTTCCCGCCTGGCCCAATACGAGTTTTGCACCCGAGAGCATCGCCCCCGGAGGCCCCGTCCATGCATGAACTATTGTCCGTCCGCTGCTGTGCAACACAAACGGGCAATGCGTGACCTCTGAGAGGCGCACGTCCCATCCATCCGCTCGTAACTCCTCAATGAACCGCTGCGCGCTCAGTCCCGGTGCGATTGAAAGCGTTGCCCCGAGGAGCGGACGCCGCTTACTCAAGTCGCGAATCACCGCGCATAAAAACACTGCGTCGGAATAGGCCGCTTCGCGGCTGCCGGGAAAAATTGCAAGCCGCTCGTGGAACGGCGGAACGGAGGGATCCGTTTCGCTGAACAAATCTACTATCACGTTCCCGGGAGCGAGCGCGAGCACGCCACGTTCGGTGAGGCGCTGCGCCGTCTGCAGATCGCGAACGAATACGGCATCTGTGTTGCGCAGTAAACGTTCTTCGAGCGTTCCGTACGGGGCGACATAGACGCTCTTTGCGGTACCGACGAAAATCGTTCGCGTTGCGCGCGCTTGTTGGGCCATCAACAGCGCAAAAATATCGCCGACGGCTACCGCTGCGTCATACTGCCGGCGGCTCTTGCGCAAGAAGCCCAGTTGCGCAAGCGTGTGTGCAATTAAGCCACTGCGAAAATCGCGCAGGATGTTCCGCACGTTTCCCATCGCGATAAGGCCGCCGCTGGGCATCGCGCGGCGGGGACCCACTTGCCGCATAGTCGAGGGATGATTCGACTCACCAACTAACGCCAGATGGTCGCTTTGCACCTGGCAATGCAATTGCAGATCGCGCGCAAGACGAGCAGCAATTGCTTCTTCGCCGTGCCCATTGCTTACGAAAAGAATGCGTTTCATGCAGCCGGGAGCAGCGGCAGCAATTCGAAGTGCTCTATCTGCGCGCGGCCGCCGGCCGGATCGATTGCAATGTCCGTCGCCGAAACGTATTTGCCATAAGGCCCCGCGTGTACGACCGGCACGCCGCCGATGAATTCCGGCTTGCTCAGCGTATCGTGACTATGTCCGCCGAGCAAGAGATCGATGCGCGGAACGGCCGCCGCGAGCTTTCGGTCGAGCGAGAGTCCGATGTGTGAGAGCACGATAAAGAGGTCGCCCGGCGCGACTCGCGCCGCGTGCGCCGCGATGACCTCAGCCGGGTCCAAAAAGCGCCAGCCGAAAATATGTTCCCAGAAGCTGCCCTGCGGATACTGCATGATGAGCAACCCCGTCAGATAGACGTTGCCTTGCGGCGTGCTCATCCGTAAGTGATCGACGAACGGAAGCGCACGTCCCTTTAGATCCACGAGATTGGAACAAATCAGCGGATGATGCATTTTTGCCGCACGCGCTGCAAGCAATGTAAAGAGATAGTGGAATTCGCGATTGCCGATAGCTTGTGCGTCGTAGTGTGCGGCGTCTATTTCTGCAATGATCGGTTCGTCGCGATGGTAGACGGTTTGACTTCCACGTAGCGAATCGCCGCAATCGAAAAGCAGGCCCGGATGCGCCGAACGCAAGGCCGCGAGCGGCGCTATGATCCCGCGGTTATTGTGCAAGTCGGAGGTGTGATAGATCCGCATTACGAGCGCGCGAGCGCCACGGCGAACGCGGCAGATTGCTCCAGCACCTCAGCCGGTCCCAGAGCGGCTCGTAAACCGAGCAGCTCTTCATATTGCGTCTCGGGACTGAGTAAAACGGATTCCATCTCTCTGGAAAGCGCATCCGCCGTAACATCTTCCTGCAAGAGTTCGGGAACGACCCGCTTCTTGAGCACGAGATTGGGAATGGTGATATGCGGCCCGGAATAGATACGGCGCGCTATTCTTGCCTGCGCTTGTGAGAGGACATAAAACGCAATCGCGGGCACGCCGGTGAGCGCGCTCTCCAGCACGGCAGTCCCCGAGGCAACCCATGCGGCATCCGCTTGCGCGATCGCCGCCTGCGCCGATTGAACAATGGTGAGGCCGGATAGCGTGCGGCGCTCGAGTTCAGCGCCAATCATTTGCTCGCCGGCGCGATCCGCCGCGCCGAGGATCGCTTTCAAGTTCGGACGCCGCGCGCGAAGCTGGACGTAGGCATCTAGCAAAACGGGGAGATGGCGTTTGATTTCCCCTGCGCGGCTGCCCGGCAAAATCGCAATCGTTCCGCCATCGCGCGGGGGCGCCGGACGCGGCGGGCGCATCGTGTATGCGGGCGCTAAGGGATGTCCAAAAAAGTGCACCGGCAACCCGTGCTTGGTGTAAAAATCACGCTGATGTTCGAAGGCCACGAGCGGAACGCTGAGCTCCGCAACGGCTTGTGCCTGTTGCGGTTTGTCGAGCCATGCGCCGGGCGGAAAGAAATACAGGATCGGCCGGCGGTACCCGATGCGGCGCAGCGTCTTAGCTAAACGCATGTGCACCGCGCCGAAATCGACGACCACAATGAGATCGGGTGGATTCTTTTTTAAGCGCAGAGCATTGCGCCACATGATCAGCCAGAGTTTTGGAACGTTCATGAGCGCTTCAAAGATGCCCATCGTGCTCCAGCCGCGCGTATGATTCCACAGTTTAACGCCCTGCTCGCGCATCCGGTCGCCCCCGATCCCTTCGAAATGCGCATCCGGATCGAGGTCTGCAATAGCACGGGCGAGCGATGTGGCGCTCACTTCACCGGACGCTTCGCCGGTTGAGAAGAAATAGCGCAAGCCCGCGCCTACTTCAAGATGCCGCGGTCGGAGTCGGCTTGGAGAAACGCAATGAGATCGCGGCCCGCTTGCGTCTTGACCGTCGCTTCCATTTCCTGAAGTGCTTGCGAAAGATTGCGCTTTGATCCGTAAATTAAACGGTAAAAGGCTTTGAGTTCCGCGATATCCTCAGCAGAGAAGCCCGCGCGCTTTAAGCCTGCGCTATTGAGGCCGTACGTTTTCGGCGGATTGCCGTCGCACAAAAAAAACGGCGGCAAATCGCGCGAGAGCTTTGAGAATCCGCCGACGAACGCATACTTACCGACGCGCACGAATTGATGCATGCCCACCATGCCGCCGATGCCGGCATAATCGTCAACCACGACGTGGCCCGCCAACTGCGCGAGGTTGCTCATGGTCACGCCGTTTCCGACACGGCAATTGTGCGCGACATGCCCGTAGGCTAGCAGCAAACAATCATCCCCGATTGAAGTGATTTCTTCTTCGCCGGTAGCACGCTGCACGCTCACATATTCTCGCAGCACCGTTCGGTCGCCGATCGTGGTATACGCGCGTTCGCCCTTATATTTGCGGTCTTGCGACGTGCTTCCAATCGTAGCGAACGGATAAATCTGGCAGTCTTCGCCGATGGTCGTGTGTCCATTCACCACAACGTTTGCCTGGAGTACCGTTCCACGTCCGATCTTCACGTGTTCGCCGACTAAGCAGAACGGACCGATCTCAACACCGCGAGCGAGCTGCGCATTCGGGTGAACGACTGCCGTAGGGTGAATCACGCATGCAGCACGGTGGCATCATAACCAAACAAGCGCGGATCGCTTGCGATTGAAAACATGAGATCGCCCGAACACACCAGCTGATCGTTGACTTTTGCCGTCGCTTTTATCCACCCAATGTTTTTGCGGATTTTGACGACGATGGTTTCCATCATCAAACAGTCGCCGGGAACAACCGGGCGCCGAAACTTTACTTTGTCGATGCCGGCAAGGTATGGCGTCTTGCGAGAGAATTCGCCGGGCTCCAGCACCGTCGTACCGCCGAGTTGCGCGAGGGCCTCGATCATGTAGACGCCTGGAAAGAGCGGATTGCCCGGAAAATGCCCGGTGAAGACCGGCTCGTTGAAGGTGATATTCTTGTAGCCGAGTGCGCGC